>NZ_JAIUDG010000029.1:0-72712 GCF_020179875.1 Paenibacillus sp. alder61 | reverse complement strand
CCCGAACACGACCGTTAAGCCCTCCAGCGCCGATGGTACTTGGACCGAAGGGTCCTGGGAGAGTAGGACGCCGCCAAGCAACTGAGAAGAGCACTACCGTATGATGCGGTGGTGCTCTTTTTGTATGCTCAATAAGTGTGCTCTATAAAATACCTGCAAATCTGCAGGAATTTCCGAGCGTTTTAGCCTCGAAAAGCGAAAAAGATGCAAAAGTGCAGGGATTTTCGGCTCGTCCGTCCGAATGGGGCCCCTAAAGCAAAAAGGCCTGCAGATTTGCAGGAATTTCGCTCAGCAGGGGCTATCTCCTCAAAAATTCCTGCACATTTGTAGGGATTTACGTATGCGCGTCCGCGATTCCCCCCATTCCAACTCACCGATATGCATCATCGGTTGATTTTAAAAATTATAAAGCGTACCGTATCTACAAGTGGTTTTTTTTCGTTTATAACAGTGAGGTTGAATATATAAGTACTCAAAGAGAACTTCAGGAGGTGTGCCGGCATGCGGAAAGAGCTGGTGGATGTCAAACCGTTGGAGATGGCGGTAAAAGACTCTGACACATATAGGGATCGGATCGTTCTGCACCACCAGGCTCTTCGGCAGTACTGCCGTGCTTTGGCAGGCTCTCCGTGGGAAGGTGATGACCTGGTTCAGGATACTTGGCTAAAGGTTTGGTCCGCGCTGCAGAAAGGTGTTGATGAAGGCCGGATTACCCGTGCGTACCTGTACAAGGTTGCCCGTAATGCGTGGATTGATCGGAACCGGAAAAAGTCTCTTTCGTTGGTGCAGCAGCCTCTGGAGGAGCTGCAGCATCCGAACGCGGACCCAATGGAAGTGTGGATGGCCATGGAAACGCTGGTGCAGCAGCTGGCGCCGGGACAACGTACGGCTCTTTTGTTGGTGGATGTGCTGAAATATACTGCCGCGGAGGCGGCGGAATTGACGAAGTCCTCCGAAGGGGCGATTAAAGCCGCCCTTCACCGGGCCAGGGCGAAGCTGAGGAGGACGGCCGACGGTTCGAAATCCGAAGCGGATGCGCTCATGACATACGCTTACCTGGAAGCGTTCCGCCAACAAAATACGGCCGCCATAGTGATGTTGATGAATGATGGCGTACCGAAGGAAGCGGTGGTTTCCGTTCTGCGGTCAAACAATGGGGCACCGCAACGTGCAAACCGGAGTGATAATGCGACGATGGATCAAGGAATAAACTGCCGGGCAATAGCGGCATAATTTTATGGAGGTGTGCAAAATGAGCAATATGATTATCCCGTATGTTATCGAACAGACCGGTCACGGCGAACGTTCCTATGATATTTACTCCCGTTTGTTGAAAGACCGGATCGTATTCCTGGGATCGGCCATAGACGATCAAGTGGCGAACAGTATTACCGCCCAAATGCTGCTGTTGGCCGCGGAGGATCCGGAGAAGGATATTTACTTTTATATCAACAGTCCGGGAGGCTCCACCTCCGCCGGCTTCGCCATCTACGATACGATGCAGTACATCAAACCCGATGTGCAGACCATCTGCTCGGGATTTGCGGCTTCGTTTGCGGCGATCCTTCTGCTGTCGGGAACGAAGGGAAAACGGTTTGCTCTCCCGAACAGTGAAATTATGATTCACCAGCCGCACGGCGGTGCTCAGGGGCAGGCCAGCGATATCGAGATCAGCGCGCGGCGGATTCTTCGCATTCGGGAGCGGCTCAATGAAATTGCCGCGGAACGTACGGGACAACCGATCGAGCGGATCGCCCGGGATATGGATCGGGATTATTTTATGAGCGCGGAAGAGGCCAAGGACTACGGGATTATCGATAAAGTGATCACCAGCGCGAAGAGCGCTTCATAAGGGAAACTTAAAAGCGTCGTTGTTCAGCAAATGAACAGCGGCGTTTTTTGATTACTAAAAATAAGCGATATTGTGCACCCTAGATGGACACCCGTATACGGTAGAAAGCCTTCGAGTCAATCGATCCACTTGTCCTTGACAGCCTATAGGGCCTTTGCTAAGATGGCAATAATATATTTTTGTAAGTGAGATTCGGCGTTGATTTTATAAGGAAAACAAGACCGGACCCGATTAAAAAACAAGGAGGAAAACCTAAGGTGTGGGAAAGAAAATTTGAGAAGGAAGGCCTTACATTCGACGATGTATTGCTGGTTCCTCGCAAGTCGGAAGTATTGCCTAAAGAGGTGAGTGTGGCCACGAAATTGAGCGATAAGGTGAAGCTCAATATTCCGCTGATCAGCGCAGGGATGGACACGGTGACGGAGGCGGCCATGGCGATCGCGATGGCACGGGAAGGCGGCATCGGAATGATCCATAAGAATATGCCTATCGAGCAGCAAGCCGAGGAAGTGGATCGGGTGAAACGCTCGGAAAGCGGCGTAATCACCAATCCTTTCTCACTTACGGCGAACCATCTGGTTTCCGATGCGGAAGCGGTGATGGGCAAATTCCGGATTTCCGGGGTGCCGATCGTGGACGACGAGCATAAATTGATCGGGATTTTGACGAACCGCGATTTGCGGTTTGTGCATGACTACAGCATCAAGATCAGCGAGGTCATGACCCGCGACAACCTGGTTACCGCACCGGTTGGTACGACGCTGCAGGAGGCCGAAGTGCTTCTGCAGAAGCATAAGATCGAGAAACTGCCTTTGGTCGATGAGAACAATGTCCTGAAGGGCCTTATCACCATTAAGGATATCGAAAAAGCGATTCAATTCCCGAACGCGGCCAAGGATGCGCAGGGCAGACTGTTGGTCGGCGCTGCCGTAGGGATCTCGAAGGATACATTTGAGCGGACCGAGGCATTGGTCAAAGCCGGCGTTGACGTGATTACCGTCGATTCCGCGCACGGGCACCATATCAATATCATCGATGCGGTAGCCGAGCTGCGCAAGCGTTATCCGGACCTGACGATCATCGCGGGCAATGTGGCCACCGGGGAAGCCACCCGGGCGCTGATCGAAGCCGGCGCTTCCGTGGTCAAGGTCGGCATCGGACCGGGATCGATCTGTACGACCCGCGTCATCGCCGGCATCGGTGTACCGCAAATCACCGCCATCTACGACTGCGCGACGGTGGCCCGTGAATACGGCGTGCCGATCATCGCGGATGGCGGGATTAAATACTCCGGCGAGATCACCAAGGCGATCGCCGCAGGGGCGCATGCCGTGATGCTGGGCAGTCTTTTTGCGGGGACGGAAGAGAGCCCTGGGGATTCGGAAATCTACCAAGGCCGCCGCTACAAAGTGTACAGAGGCATGGGCTCCCTGGCGGCGATGAAACAGGGCAGCAAGGACCGTTATTTCCAGGACGACGACAAGAAGCTCGTACCGGAAGGCATCGAAGGCCGTGTGGCATACAAAGGACCTTTGGCCGACACGGTCACCCAATTGATCGGCGGTCTCCGCTCAGGCATGGGTTATTGCGGCACGAAGACTTTGGACGAGCTGCGGAACGATACGCAGTTTGTGCGTATCACCGGAGCCGGCCTGCGCGAAAGCCATCCGCATGACGTTCAAATCACGAAAGAGGCTCCGAACTACTCGCTGTAAACAGCGTGGGAGCCAACATATACCACTTGCAGGCAGGGCGGAAATCGCCCTGCTTGTCTTTTTTTGCGCTAGGCCCTGTGATAGAATAGATAAAGCAATTCAACGAGTAACTATGCATACTGGAATCTTGGATTGATAGACTAGAAAGATTTACGAGAGGAGCTTTAAGAACATTGAAACTGAAACAACCCCCCCTTCATAAAACGAAATCCAGACGGAATCTCGTCCGCAAAGGCGTGGCGTCCGTGCTGTTGTTTAATATGCTTTGCTTCTCGCTAGCCCCAACTTTAGCCTTGGCGGAGGGCGAACAAAACCAAACCCAATCCCAAACGGGGTCTACGACGACATCTACGAAACCTGCATCGCAGCAGAGCGGAGCCGTGCAAATTCCATCTCCGGAGTCTCTGCAGCTGCAAGTGAAATCGGCGGTGCTGCTGGAACCGGTATCCGGCCAGGTGCTGTTGAACATCAACGGGGATCAGGCTCTGCCTCCCGCGAGCATGACCAAAATGATGACGGAATACATTGTGGCCGATCTGGTGAAGCAAGGGAAGTTTAAATGGGACGAAGTGGTAACGGTTGGAGAAAATGCGTCGGAGACGGGAGGTTCCCGGATTTTTTTGGCCGAAGGGGATCAACATACCATGGAGGAATTGTATATCGCCATGGCCGTCGGTTCGGCCAATGACGCCACCGTCGCTCTAGCGGAGCATGTAGCCGGTTCGGAGCAGGCTTTTGTCAAAATGATGAATGACGAAGCGAAACGCATGGGGATGAAGAGTACCCATTTTGCCAACTCCACAGGCTTGGATATCGCGGATATGCCCGAGAAATACAAGACACCCGGGAATCAGGAAACGGTGATGTCGGCGATGGATGCGGCGATCCTGGCCAAGTACATCGTCACCGATCATCCGGATTTTGCCCGGTTTACGTCCATTCAAACGCATAAATTCCGGGAAAGAGACAAAGCTCCGATTGTAAACTACAACTGGATGCTGGAGGCGAACAAGAATGTAACCAACTTCAAGAAGTACGCTTATGAAGGGCTGGACGGCCTGAAAACGGGACATACTTCGAATGCCGGGAACTGTTTTACGGGAACGGCCGAGCGTAACGGGGTGCGATTGATCAGCGTCGTTATGGGAACCTCCTCCGAATCGGCCCGCTTTGTCGAGACCCGCAAGGTGCTGGATTACGGCTTCAACAACTTCGAAACGAAACAAATCATCGCTCCAAAAGCGACGGTGCCGGGAACGGAAACCGTTACGGTGAAGAAGGCGAAGAACACCTCCGTACCGGTCGTTAGCGATCAAGCCGTTAGCTTCGTGATCCCTAAAGGGACGGATACCAGCAAAGTACAGGCCAAGGTAACGCTGTCCAACGAAACGCTGACCGCACCGCTGAAGCAGGGGACCAAGGTAGGGACGGTCACGTACTCCTTCAAGCCTGACGGCATGAACCAGACGCTGGAGAAGACCGTCAACCTCATTACCGCCCAGGATGTGGAAAAGGCGGGCTGGTTCAAGCTGCTGATGCGGGCGATCGGGGATTTCTTCAGCGATTTGTTCAACGGAATCAAGAACCTGTTCTAGTCTTCCTTATTCCGAGTGGATATGTTGTATATTTCAGGTGACTATTGTAAAATATCAAGTTAGATTATTATCGGGAGGCATGGACATGGAAACAGGAACATCGCGAGTAAAACGAGGCATGGCTGAGATGCAAAAAGGCGGCGTTATTATGGACGTCATGAACGCGGAGCAGGCGAAGATCGCCGAAGCGGCCGGCGCTACTGCCGTAATGGCTCTGGAACGAGTTCCTTCCGATATTCGTGCCGCAGGCGGCGTTGCCCGCATGGCCGACCCTACCATTATCGAAGAGGTCATGAAAGTCGTTTCCATTCCGGTCATGGCGAAAGCCCGAATCGGCCACTATGTCGAAGCGAAAGTTCTGGAATCCCTTGGGGTAGACTACCTGGACGAGAGTGAAGTGCTGACTCCGGCCGATGAGGTATTCCATATCGATAAACGCGATTTTACGGTTCCTTTTGTCTGCGGAGCCAAAGACCTGGGCGAAGCGCTGCGCCGGATCAGCGAGGGAGCTTCCATGATCCGGACCAAGGGCGAGCCGGGAACCGGCAATATCGTCGAAGCCGTGCGTCATATGCGTTTGATCAACAGCCAAATCCGCAAGGTACAGAATATGTCCAAAGATGAACTGTATGCCGAAGCGAAAAATTTGGGTGTTGCCTACGATTTGCTGCTGGAAGTTCATGAGAACGGCAAGCTGCCGGTGGTTAACTTCGCGGCGGGCGGCGTAGCCACCCCGGCGGACGCGGCTCTGATGATGCATTTGGGCGCGGACGGGGTGTTTGTCGGATCGGGAATTTTCAAATCGGATAACCCCGAAAAATTTGCCCGTGCTATTGTGGAAGCGACGACGCATTATACGGACTATAAATTGATCGCCGAAGTCTCCAAAAACCTGGGCACGCCGATGAAGGGGATCGAAATTTCGAAGCTGTCGGCGGCGGAACGGATGTCGGATCGCGGCTGGTAAGAAGGAGAATCGGGGTTGCCCGGCGAAGAAGAAAGAAGGTTAGACCATGAAAGTTGGCGTATTAGCCTTGCAGGGCGCAGTAGCGGAGCATATTCGCAGTATAGAGCGTGCGGGAGCGGAGGGGGTTGCCGTAAAGCTCCCCGAGCAGCTCTCGGAGCTGGATGGACTGATCATTCCCGGCGGGGAGAGTACGACGATCGGCAAACTCATGCGCAAGTATGGGTTTATTGAGGCGATCCGCGCATTTGCAGCCCAAGGCCATCCGGTGTTCGGCACCTGCGCCGGGCTTATCGTCATGGCCAAGGAGATTGGGGGCGGCGAGGAACCGCATCTCGCCCTGATGGATATCCAAGTATCCCGGAATGCGTTCGGACGGCAGCGGGAGAGCTTTGAGACGGATTTGGACGTAAAAGGCCTGACCCAACCGCTGCGGGCGGTCTTTATCCGGGCGCCATTAATCACGGCGGTGGGCGATCAGGTCGATGTTTTGTCCACATACAAGGAAGAAATCGTGACGGCGCGCCAAGGCCACCTGCTGGTATCTTCTTTCCACCCGGAGCTCACGGACGAATGCTCGTTGCATGCCTATTTTCTAGAGATGATCAAGAGTAAAGCGGGAGCGGTTTAGGCCCATGATCTACCTTGACTCTTTTTTCAAAGGGTCGAGGTTGTTTTTCTTTTTAAATTAGAGGTTACGTTTATTAAAGGTTACGTTTTTCGGCGGTCCCGGCGGTCTGTTCAGGTGATGGAGTCGGTACGGCTGTGACGGGAAGAATCTAGGAGGGACTACCCATGTTGGATGTTAAAATATTGCGAAACGATTTTGCACGCGTCGAAGAGGCTCTGAAAAACCGGGGGAAATCGCTGGACCTGATCGCCGGCTTCCCTGAGCTGGACGAGAAACGCCGGGAGCTTCTGCAGGAGAGCGAGGCGCTCAAAAACCGCCGCAACACCGTATCGGCCGAAGTCGCCCAGCGTAAGAAGAACAAGGAGAACGCGGACGAGCTGATCGTGGAAATGCGCGAGGTTGGCGACCGGATCAAGCAGCTGGACGACGAAGTGCGTGAGCTTGAGGCCAAGATCGACGAATTGACGATGAGCATTCCGAATATCCCGCACAGCAGTGTTCCCGTGGGGGCGTCGGAAGAGGAAAATGTGGAGATTCGCCGCTGGAGCGAACCGAGAAACTTCGGTTTTACCCCGAAAGCGCATTGGGATATCGCGGCGGACCTGGGGATCCTGGATTTTGAAGCGGGCGCCAAAGTGGCGGGTTCACGGTTTACTTTTTACAAAGGACTTGGAGCTCGTCTGGAGCGCGCCTTGATCAACTTTATGATGGATCTGCACAGCAATGAGCATGGTTACGAGGAAATGCTCCCACCCTACATAGTGAATCGAGACAGCTTGTATGGAACCGGACAGCTGCCGAAATTCGAAGAGGATCTGTTCAAACTGACGGAGAACGATTATTACCTGATTCCGACGGCGGAAGTGCCGGTGACGAACTACCATCGGGACGAAATCTTAAGCGCGGAGGACCTGCCTCGCAACTACGTGGCGTACAGCTCTTGCTTCCGTTCGGAAGCCGGCGCGGCGGGCCGCGATACGCGCGGGCTCATTCGCCAGCATCAGTTCAATAAAGTGGAAATGATCAAGATCGTGCACCCGGATCACTCTTACGAGGAATTGGAAAAGATGACGGCAAACGCGGAGCGGGTGCTTCAGCTTTTGAACCTGCCGTACCGGGTATTGACGCTGTGCACCGGCGATATGGGCTTTACGTCCGCGAAGACGTATGACCTTGAGGTCTGGCTGCCGGAGAGCGGCGTATACCGGGAAATCTCGTCCTGCTCGAACGTGGAGGACTTCCAGGCCCGCCGGGCCAACATTCGCTTCCGCCCCGAGCCGAAGGCCAAGCCGGAGTTCGTACATACGCTGAACGGATCGGGACTTGCCGTGGGACGTACCGTGGCGGCCATTCTGGAGAATTACCAGCTTGAGGACGGCAGTGTGGAAGTGCCGGAAGCGCTTCGTCCTTATATGGGTAATCTGCAGGTTATTGCCAAGCGGAAATGACTTGATCTCCGCATGGGGATATGATAGAATCTGATTTGTTACGCGAATCAGATTCTGATTTGGAGAGGTACCGAAGCGGTCATAACGGGGCGGTCTTGAAAACCGTTAGGGTGCAAGCCCACATGGGTTCGAATCCCATCCTCTCCGCCAGTTTATTATTATGATCTGAATACGAATGAAACCATGGAGGCGATGAAGATCGTCTCCTTTTTATATTTTGGCAAGTGCTGCCGCCTTGTATAAAGCATCCTCTGGAGAAGCAAGTTAACGGATGAACTTCAATTTACCTTGCAAAGGGGGAAATCATCCGTGACGAAGCCGCAAACCTACACCACGCCCGGAACTCAGCCCGATACGAGCAACCATAGGGAGCACGGGCATGGTGGTCCTGAGCCGCTTTCCGGCTCGAAAAAAGTAAAAATGCGCCAGCAGGGCGGCAGCAGAAACCCTGAAGGAAGCGGACACCGCTAAGCGTGTCTTACCCCCGGCCTCGCGCCGGGGTTTTTCATGCCAATTTGGAATTTTAGCAAGACAATAAGCTCATAAAATGTCATAATAGATATAGAGGCGTCATAAAATGTGCCGATTTCAAGGAAATGGAGAGATGGAGAAAAACTATACTTTTTGAAAGGAACGTGATGCGTTTGAACTTGGTAGAAATGAACAACATCCCCACCCCTGACGCGAACGCGGGGGCGGCTCCTCGGCAGCATAAGCAAAGGACCGTAGGAAGCCTGGTGCTTCGATTTTTCTTTATTATAGTGGGAGCCATCCTGGTCTCCGTGGCGCTGGAGCTGTTCCTCGTTCCGAACAAGATTACGGACGGTGGCATTACCGGCATCTCTGTTATGTCCTCTTATTTGACGGAATTACCCTTAGGTATCTTCCTTTTCCTCTTCAATCTTCCCTTTCTTATTATCGGCTACAAACAAATCGGCAAAACTTTTGCAATCTCCACGTTGGTAGGGATTACGGTCATGTCGGTCGGAACCGCGTTGCTGCATCCCGTAGAAGCTTTTGTGCAAGATACCTTGCTGGCCTTTGTCTTTGGCGGAATTCTGCTTGGACTGGGTACGGGCATTGTGATCCGTTTCGGCGGATCCTTGGACGGGACGGAAATTGTGGCGATTCTCATTTCCCGGAAGTCTCCATTTTCCGTAGGCGAGATCATTATGTTTTTCAACTTTTTCATTCTTCTTAGCGCAGGTTTTGTGTTTAGCTGGGAACGGGCGCTGTTCTCCTTGCTGGCGTATTACATCGCTTTTAAAACGATAGACATCGTAGTGGACGGTTTGAACGAATCGAAATCGGTCTGGATTATCAGCGATCAAATCGATGAAATCGGGGCAGCCATTGTTAGCCGGCTCGGCCGGGGCGTCACTTATTTGTCGGGGGAAGGCGGGTTTACCGGGGACCCGAAGAAAGTGATTTTTTGCGTAGTCACACGTTTGGAAGAAGCCAAGCTGAAGGAAATCGTGAATCATTATGACGAAAATGCATTTTTGGCCGTAGGAAATATCCATGACGTAAAAGGCGGACGTTTTAAGAAGAAATCCATTCACTAAATTTTTGAAAATGTATTTCCGCTGAAACGAAAATGGTTTATGATAATGGTAGTTTTGATTTTTTTTATAGTCAGCTTTACATGACGGAGAGGGGTTATTAATGTCTAGGAAGTTTTACGTGTCGGCTTTGGTGTTGTTGATGTCGGTCGTTCTGGTGCTGTCCGGCTGCAACGCCAAAAAAGAACCGAAGGAAGCGCTCGGAAGTGCAGCGATTCAGGCGCTGAAGATGGACTCTTATGTTCTTAACAATCAAATTAAAATTTTGGATTTGACGTTCGACGGGTCCTCTTCCCAAGCAGCGGAAATGGGCGCCGTATTCTCGATGTTGAAGAACGCCGAAATTAACGTGAACCAGATTTACCAGAAGGATCCGATGCAAACGGAAGCTACTCTGGAAGTTAAATTGACCGGCGATATGACAACGACGATCACGGTACCTTTTGTGATGACGAAGGAAAAAATGTATGTCAAAATCCCAAGCATCCCGTTCCTCCCGATGCCGGAGAACATCGTAGGGAAATTCCTGGAGCTGGACCTGAAGGAACTGGCGGAACAAAGCGGCGAGGAATTCAATCCGGACCTCTTTAACGCGGATAAGACGCAGAAGCTTGCGGGTGAAATCTCCAGCGCGGTATTGGCCGAGTATGATTCGGCGAAATACTTCAAGAACGTGGATCCGAAGGAAGTGGAACTGCCTGAAGGATTTAACGCCAAGCAAGTCGTGCAGTTCAGCGTCAACAACGACAACGTGAAGGAAGCGATCACGATTCTGATCAATAACGCGCTTCCGAAAGTGCTGGATATCGTGGGCAAAGAAGAATATCGCGCTATGTTCGATTTGAAGCCTGAAGATATCGAGGAAGCGAAGAAGGCGCTGAAGGAAGGCGATCAAGCCGAGCTCGGCAAAGCGCTGGATGAAATGCAAAAGCACCTGAAGGTCAACAAGTTCGTAGTCAATACGGCGATTGACAAGAAGGACTATCCATCGCATACCGATATGACCATGGATTTGGAAATCAACGATCCGGAATCCCAGATGAAGGTGAAGCTGGCGCTGCAGGCGAAGAGCACGTTCAGCAAAATCAACGAGAAGGCTGCATTCTCGATCGGAATTCCAAAGGACACGATTACGTTGGATCAATTGGAACAGGAAATGGGCGGCATGGGTTATTAATCCGATCTTTGACGCAAAAAAACCTTGCGAATCATATGATTCGCAAGGTTTTTTATGTTGATAACCGGCTCGTACTCAGGGCGAAGGTTCGCCGTTAGCCGGCTTTTTCCGGAGCTTCCGGAAAAAATCGCGCAGCAGCGAGCCGCACTCTTCCTCCAGCACACCGGAGACCAATTCGGTCCGGTGATTGAACCGGGGTTCCTGGAGCAGGTTCATCAGCGTCCCCGCGCAACCCGCCTTCGGATCGGGGGCCCCGTAGACGACCATAGGCACCCGGCTCTGGACGATCGCCCCGGCGCACATGGGACAGGGCTCAAGGGTGACGTACAGCCGACAGTGCAAAAGCCGCCACGCCTTTAGGTTCCGGCTGGCCTGCCGAATGGCGATCATTTCGGCGTGAGCGGTGCCGTCATGCGTGCTCTCTCTTAAATTGTAGCCCCGGCCGATAATTTCGTCGCCGTATACGATAATGGCGCCGATCGGGACTTCCCCGAGCGTTTCGGCTTTGTACGCCTCTTGAATCGCCTGCTCCATCCAGTACTCATGAGGCTGTGTCGATGGGGGAGGCTCCGGAATCCACGGAAGCGGCATGTAATCAATTCAGCTCCTTCAACGTCATTCGACATATTTTGTTCAGCGAACAAGCATTCGTTCTTAACATGTTGTGGACAAACCTGTGCATAACCCAGGGTTTATCCCCAATCTTATTCACATATCCTACTATGACGATGTTTATATGTTTATAATATGTGGATAACTTTCTGTTTTATAAAAAGGATATGCACAGGATGAGTAGGTATTTTTTCTTATTGTAGGGAAATCATCTGGGAAATTCAACGTCTTTGCAAATCTTGTCGTTACAGGTATGATGGGGATAGCAACAACATGTGCCAATTATCTCCATTGTCCGCCTGAGGGGGGAAGATTCCTTTGACGATTAAAACCAAACTCGCCCTCATTATGACGGCTTTTACCGTAACTTTGCTTTCTATTAATATTATACTCAGCTATTTAACGACCCAGGATAATCTACGCAGAGACAGCGAAGCGAATATGCTGCTGACCGCCAAACAAATCGCTTTGGCTGTAGAGCAGAGCCGCTCGGTTTATGAATACGTGAAGAATATGATCGACCTGAAGACCAGCCGGAATTTTGTCGATGAAACCCTTAGAATGACGAGTCCGGAACGAATCACTCAGGAATCTTTGCGAGCCAACCGGCACCTGCTTGAGATTTCGGGTTTACAGCCGGGGAGCAGCGGTCAGAAGCCGTCTTTGCTTTTTGGAACCTACAATTATCGAAAAGACCCGAATGTTGGCGATATGGCGCGAGATGCGCTGCTTAAAGGCACCAACCTGCTTCATGAAACCGAAATCAACGGCAGGAAGGTGCTGGAGAGCTATATTCCGATTCAGCGGCATTATCAGGAGGCTTATGTCATTCGCATTATCTCCAGCTACCAGCCGATCTCTTCGGTCATTTACAAACATATGGTTAGCCAGGTTTCGGTGTCCATTGTGCTGCTGGTCATTGTGATTATCGCCAGCAATATATTAGCGGGTCAGTTGATCCGACCTATTCAGGATATGCTGGGGAGGGTCGGCCGGCTCTCTTCCGGCGATTTCGATGCGCGTATCCGCATGAACCGGAAGGATGAGCTTGGACAGCTTGCCGGCCAAATCGATACGATGGCGGACAGTTTGGGCCATTACATGACCGTTTTAAAGGAAAAGAGCGAAGAAAACCGCTTGATGAAGGAACACTTGGAATCGATTATCAACCAGACCGCCGATGCGATTCATGTCATCGATTTGGAGGGCAGGGTGCTCCGAGTGAACTCGGCCTTTGAAGAATTATTCGGGTGGACCAGCGAGGAAATCGTCGGGACCCAACCGGACTTTATTCCCCCGATTCTGTTAAGCGAAGGGGAGAGATGGTCCAAAGAGACCCGCCGCGGGAAACCCTTCGTTCTGACGGAGACGGTACGGCTGCGCAAGGATGGGAGCGAGGTCCATGTCAGCATCAGCGAGTCTCCGATTTATGACGAGCACGGTCGGATTATGGCTTACATTAGCATCACCCGAGATATGACCGAGCATAATAAAATGGAGGAGCTGCTCCGCCGATCGGAGAAACTAACCACAGTCGGCCAGTTGGCGGCCGGAGTGGCTCATGAAATTCGCAATCCCCTCACCACGTTGCGGGGATTTCTTCAGATGCAGCAGCGGACCAAGTCGATTAATCAAATGCATACCGATATTATGCTGTCCGAGCTTGACCGGATCAATTTGATTGTGAGCGAGTTTCTGATTCTCGCCAAACCGCAGGCCGTTCAGTTTGAGGTGAGGGACGTCCGGTTTACGTTGGGCGATGTGATATCACTCCTGGATAGCGAGGCGCATTTACATAATATTGAGTTCCAGCCCCATTTCTCGTCGTCTCCTGTTCTGGTACACTGTGAAGAGAACCAACTGAAGCAGGTGTTTATCAATATTTTGAAAAATGCGATGGAGGCCATGCCGGCCGGCGGAACCATCCGGCTGCAGCTTGCGGAAGAAAGCGGGGCCGCGATCATCCGGGTAACCGATGAAGGGGAAGGGATCTCCAAGGAGCGGCTGGAGAAGCTGGGTGAGCCGTTCTATACGAATAAGGAAAAGGGAACCGGTCTCGGGCTGATGGTCACTCAGCGAATCATTGAAGGGCATCGAGGTTCGATGCGGATCGAAAGCGAGCTTGGCAAAGGAACCTGCGTGACCATCATTCTTCCAAGTACCGAGGCCAGGTCCGATACGGACGAGGACGGAAAGCAGAGTTTAGCGTGAAAGGTGACTAGGCGTGAGAATTAATAAATTTATCAGTGAGACAGGGTACTGCTCCCGGCGGGAAGCGGACAAGCTGATCGAAGCCGGCAAGGTGACCATCAACGGTCAGACGGCCATGCTCGGCAGTCAGGCGGGAGAAGGCGACGATGTCCGGATTGACGGGAAGCCGATTCAGCAGAAACGGAACCGCCATGTGTATATCGCTCTGAACAAACCGCCGGGAATTACAAGCACCACGGAAAGCCATGTCCGGGGAAATATCGTGGATTTCGTCGGGCATCCGGAGCGGATTTTTCCGATCGGCCGCCTGGACAAGGATTCCGAAGGATTGATTCTTTTGACCAGTGACGGAGATATTGTGAATAAGATCTTGCGAGCCGAAGGAAAACATGAGAAGGAATATATCGTAACGGTGGATAAACCGATGACTCCTTCCTTCTTGAAGGCGATGGGAGAAGGGGTTAAAATTCTGGGCGAAATGACGCTGCCTTGTCAGATCACCCGGGTGACGGATCGGGTGTTCCGGATTATTCTGACGGAGGGCAAGAACCGGCAGATTCGCCGGATGTGCAGCGCCCTGGGCTATGAAGTGAGGAAGCTGCGGCGCATTCGCATTATGAATATTCATCTGGGCGATCAGAAACTGGGAACCTGGCGTGAGCTGACTCCGCAGGAAAAGCGGGAACTCGGGCAGGCCTTGAATTACGAGCTTAGTTAAACAACGACAACGACGTATACGGACAAAAAAAGGCTGCCCAAACGGGCAGCCTTTCCGTTGTTTCTGCAGTGCTATATGCCGAGGTTAATCCGGTTATGGCTCGTGGGTCGCCGGCATGCCGATTTGTTGATCCCCGTCCTGGTATTTCCGGATAATCGAAACCTCGACCCGCCGGTTCTGGGCCCGGCCCACGTTCGTATCGTTGCTGGCTACAGGATGATACTCGCCGTAACCGATCGCGCTGAACTTCTTCGGATCCAGGTTTTCGTTAAGCAGCAGAATTTTCATGAAATTCAAAGCCCGGACGGAGCTGAGGTCCCAGTTGGAAGGGAACTCGTAATTTGAAATCGGGACGTTGTCGGTGTGCCCCGAGACGATGACCTCATAGTCCGGGAATTTCTGCAGCATATTTGAAATCGCTTTGGCCAAGGTGCGGGCGTCCGGCTTCACTTGCGCTTCCCCTGAAGGGAAAAGGGCGTTGTCGCTGATCGTTATCATCAGTTGGGACTGATTCAGTTTGGTATCCAACTGTGTCGTAAGGCCGTTATTTTTGATGTAGTTATCGAGCTGTTTCTTTAACGCTTCCAGGTTCTCCGTCTCTTTTCGCATCAATTCCTTCTTCTGCTTCATCAGGTTGTCGGTCTTCGAGACATCTTCCGGATCCGGGGAGGTCTTGGTATTGCTCTCCAGCGCGGTTTGATCCAGGACTCCGGCACCGCCGGTAAGCACGCTTTGAAAGGCTTCGCTCATTTCCTGGAACTTCTTGGCGTCTACGGTACTCATGCCGAACAGAACGATAAACAACGCGAGCAGAAGGGTCATCAAGTCCGAATAAGGCAGCAGCCAGCTCTCGTCCGCATGCTCCTCATGTTCCTGGTGCTTCTTATTCTTTTTGCTCACCTTCACCCGCCCCCTTTTCTAAAATTTGCGCACGTTCAGCAGGGGTTAAGAAGACGGCCAGCTTTTGTTGAATCGCAATTGTAGATACGCCGGATTGAATGGAAAGCAAGCCTTCCACCATCATCAGCCGAACCTCCATCTCTTTCTTTGAAAGACGCTTCAGTTTATTGGCGATCGGGTGCCACATCACATAACCTGTGAAAATACCGAAAACCGTTGCGATAAAAGCCCCGGAAATCGCATGGGACAATTTCGCGATATCGCTCATATCGGACAAAGCGGCGATCAAACCGACAACCGCCCCGAGTACCCCGAGAGTAGGCGCGTACATCCCCGCCTGCGAGAAGATTTGGGCTCCCGCTTTATGGCGTTCTTCGGTGGCTGCGATGTCTTCGGTCAGCACGTCCTGGACGAAATCCTGATCGTTTCCGTCGATGATCATCCGCATTCCGCCTCTTAGAAAATCATCCTCTATTTCCTCTACCTTGGCTTCCAATGCCAGAAGACCTTCGCGGCGAGTGATGGTAGCCCACTCCATAAACAGCGTGATCAATTCCGCTTTACTGATCATCTTGGGCTTGGACATGGTAAGCTTGATCAATACGGGGAACTTTTTGACCTCCGAGAGCGGAAATGCCACAAACAGCGTTGCTGCCGTTCCTACAAGGATAATGACAAAGGCCGCAGGGTTCGAGACCAAGCTTTCAATAGGTGCACCTTTCAGGTACATCCCTAAAATAAGCGCCACGAAACCGAGAATAAGTCCAATAATCGTTGAAATTTCCATTGCACACCTCGTCCTTGAGATATTTGTTTCCATTTTTCTGTCACCCGCATCCTTGCTGGAGACATTACAACCTTGGCCGAAAAACGGTTTATCTTTTTTATCGACAGAATTCCCTTTTTTTTTAAGGTGTTTTTTCCGGTATAATGAGAATACAGTCTGTATTAGACTCTAGGAAGGGAGCCATTTGGCGGTGGGAGTAAAGCACGGTAGAGATTATGAACAAATTTTGGCAGATTTGACGGAAGCCGTTGGGCGTATTCCGGATAGCTATGAATTTTTTGAAATGGAGGCCGCGGAGTGGGAAGGACTTTCCGGCGATGAGCGTTATGAGGTACAGGAGGCTTTGGCGGAAGATTTATTCTTTGCGCTGGGAACCGAGCCTGTGATTAACGTCGGCAGCGCCGTGGTCATCCACGATGCGGACAACCACCGAATCAACCTCTTGATCGGAGAGGACGAGTTGACCTCCGTAGCTTTGATCTGACAACGGGTGGCGACTTTTTGGAATATTGTCCGGGAGCATGGTAAAATAAAGACTTAAAGGAATTCACACGCTGACGCTGCCAGCCAGGCAGCGGGTTAATCCGGAAATGCTCGTCCGCGCATGAACAGCCGACCTCGGGAATACAATAAACGGATGCTCGTGCCGGACCCGGACCGGAAACGATGAATCGAATCCTTAACTGCAGGATTACATACAGGGAAGTTTAAGGAAACGGGGAGGAAGAACAATGCCGTTTACACCGCAAGAAGTAGAGGCGCATTTGGAAAAGCTGGAAGGTTGGGAATTGGAGGAGGGGCGCTGGATCGTCCGGAAATACACCTTTTCCAACTTTATGAAAGGGATCGCCTTTGTGGACGAGGTTGCCGCCATTTCGGAAGCGTTTAACCATCACCCTTTTATAACCATCGATTACAAAACGGTGACGCTCCGGCTGACCTCCTGGGAGGAAGGCGGCATCACCGCCGTGGATATCAAGGAAGCGCAGCAATATAATGAAGCCTTCGAGAAGGCCCGCTCCGCTGGCTAGAAACGGACGCAGGAAGCGAAGCCAACCCGAGGCCGCAGAGAGAAGCGCCCGCCGGAAACCTGAACTCAGGCCCGGCGGGCGTGTTGTTGTATGCGTTATTTCTTCTCGGAAAGATACATCGCGACGTTGGCGATCTCCTCTTCCTTCAATTTATCCTTGAAGGAAGGCATCATGCCCTTACCTTTGGTGATGGTCCCGAACAATTGGTCCGCAGACAGCTCGGCACCTACTTTTTGCAGGTTCGGACCGGCTCCGCCTTGCAATTGATCTCCATGACAGCTAATGCAGTTCGCCTTTATAACAGCTTCGGCTTGTTCCGCATTTAACGTGATTTCAGGCATTTGCGGTTTCTCTTCCTGAGCAACCTGTTCCCGGCCGGGCAATGTAAACATTAACACGGCTGCGAAGGCGCAAGCCACGACGAGTAATCCGCTCATGATCCACTTCTGCATTCCGATCGTCCCTCCTATGTAAGTTACCCCTTCCATTATAGCGGAACAGGCTCATTGATCATAGCGTTTGTGTCAAAAAAAGTAACGAATTACTCCTCTTTTTTGTATATTTCCCAAAATGATGTGCTATTTATCATAGACGCGTTTTATCAAAGGGCTAAGGTGAGGTTGGGGCGCCTTTGTAAACCATGCAGTAGTAAGGTTTGGAAATTCCGCCGGGAGTCATTTTCTCGTACAAATCGGTAATGACGAACCCGGCCTTTTGATAGGCCCGAATCGCCCGGGTATTCCAGGTCAGAACCTCCAGGTCGATGACATCCTGCGGTTTGCGCCGCTGTGCTTCCTCCACGATCGTCAGCACAAAGCTTTTACCCAGTCCCTGGCCGCATAAATCGGGCCGCATCCCGATGCCGAGCCGTGTAACCCCCTCCATCGGGAAATATTGGGCAAACCCGGCGAGTTCGTCATCCGGGGTCAACAAAGAGACATACTGCTGCGCTCTTAAGGCCGGGTTCCCAAACTCCACGTCGAGCGCTTTCATTTGTTCCCAGGGGAGCCAGCTGTAAATATCGTATGGGGAATCGTATTTCCAGGTACAGATAGCCGCGCCGTGGCTTTCCTCCATGGGAACGATCCGGAAAGTGGTGACGGGTTTTTCCATGTTTGCGCCTCCTTAAACAATGGGAAATGAATATCGGGTGTGTCTCTCCATCGATTTGAAATTTCTATTTAACATCACTCTAACGGGAAATGGTTTGCTTGTAAAGATAGGAGGAACCTAGGTGTTTCGTCCTCCGTCAGCGGGGTAATGAGGAGTATGGGAAGATTTGGAGAGTGGGTATGGGAGAGAAAGCGGCAAACGAAAAAAAATAAATTTTGGCGGAAAGGCCATTTTCAGAAACCTTTTTGAACGGACTTTCGTTATATGGTATATAGCGAAAAAAAAACGCAGCGGTTCCGGCAAGAACCACTGCGGTGTCAGCAATGTTGAAATGAGCGCCTCAAATTAAGCAACGGGATCAAGATTCAGCATACGTGGAGTAACCGGTTTTGCTGAGAATTCTTTTGGCCCCGACATATTTGGACTTATAGTAACTGCTGTTTAATTGATCGGTACGGATTCCTTTGGATGAAGAAGCGTGCGCGAATTTTCCGTCACCGATGTAAATGCCGACGTGGGATACTTTATTCTTGCCCAAAGTATTGAAGAATACGAGATCCCCCGGCTTCAACTGGCTTTTGGCGACAGGAGTGCCTTGCTTGTATTGGGCCGAAGAGACGCGGGCCAGCTTGACGCCCATTTGCTTGAACACGTATCTGGTAAATCCGGAACAGTCGAATCCGTTCGTGGTAACCCCCCCGTATTTATAAGGCGTCCCGTATACGGACTTCACAACGCTGTTCAATTTCGTATCTGCGGCGGATACACTCCCCGTCCCTAAGGTGAACAAAATCGCCAAACTCGTCGCTGCTGCTGCAAATGTCTTTCTCATGCTGTAAAAGTTCTCCTTCCAAGGCCTGCGAGGTTAGCTTGAGGATTCGGTTGAAGGTTCCCTATGATCCCTATGTATCGGTAATCAATTCACCCAAAATGGTTCCCCCGTTTCCCGGGTGCCGGGAATTCGGCTGATCTAGTTGATGCACCCAAAGTTGTGACGTGGCGAACATTGTTTACAAAGTTGTTACTATTTACTTTGGTTATTGTACCAAGCCTGTCTTGCTTTGGCAAGTCATTCTAAGGCTGCCGGTTATTTTAAGCCGATCGTCCCGTTTATGACAAGGAGAGGCGGGTAATTTCTCCTAAGCGGGCTATGCAAAACAACCATGAAAAAACCCGCAGTCCTCGATTCGGGTGAATCGCTGCGGGCTTGTCGTAATTATTCTACATCGTCGTGATCTGTGGGTTCGCTGGTAACTTCCTCGTACTTGTCGGTACTCAGAATCCGTTTCGCCCCGACATAACGTTGTACATAATACTTCTCGCTTAATTTGCTGATAATTACGCCTTTGGAAGAAGAAGCATGGGCAAACTTGCCATCGCCGACATAAACGCCGACATGAGAAACGCCTTTACCGGATGTGTTGAAGAATACGAGATCGCCGGCAATCAGGTTTTCCTTCTCTACGGCCGTACCCATCTTGTATTGGGCGCCGGATTGATGCGGCAGTTTAATGCCGATCTTCGAAAAGACGTACATGGTAAATCCGGAACAATCGAAGCCGGCCGTTGTAGTGCCGCCGGAAGCATATTCCGTTCCCAAGGCTTTGTCGATGACGCCGTCCAATGTGGAATCGGCGAAAGCGCTGCCAGTGCCAACGGAGAAAAGAATGGCAAGACTTACTGCTGCTGCGGTCAACTGTTTCTTCAAGAAAATGCTCCTTCCAATGCCTACGAGGTTAGCTTAAGGATTCGGTTGAAGGCCCCCTATGATCCCTCTCTTGCGAGATCAATTCACCCAAAGTGGTTCCCCCGTTCCCCGTCAAGGGAATTCGGCTGTAGTATACATCCGATTTACTTACATATTCGACACCCGACACAGTTCTCCTGCCAAGGTGACAAAAATAATTACAAAATCGTTACTGAATTGTGCTGTTGCTATTGTAACAAAGGCAAGTATATTTTGGCAATGGCTATTTAGCAAGATTTAGAGGCGAAAACACAGGGAAAAGCCCCCGCATTAACGCGGAGGCCTTGTGGCGCAAGGGCTGCACAAAAGTGAAAAAAATTTAACCTTTATGTAACTTGGTTTGCCAGAGCTCATATTGAGAGGATACCGACCAAATTTGCAATAGACTGCGAATAAAAGGATAGGTTTGCTGCAAAATCATAGCGGTCAACCCGGTCCAGATCCAAGAGAAGGCCCCGCAGATGAGAAATAGGGCGGCTCCGGCCGTGCCGAGAATCAGGGATATGGCGATGCCGGGCAGCAGGTGTCGAAGGCTGATTAGTAGAGAGTTCCATATCCCCTCCTTGAACAGGAAGCCGAGTTGGGAGAACAGCAGGACTTGGCGAATGACCCAGCCGTAGACGGCCCATCCCGTCAGCAGCCCGACCATCGCAAGCAGAGGCCCCATTCGCCCGCTTTCGGGGACAAGCCAAGGCAAGAGGGTCGCCAATTGGGGGACCACCCATAGCCCGGGCAGGGCGAGCAGAATCAACTCTAACAGGAAAAAGAGGGTGACTGGCTTCCAGAATTCCTTCATCCCGCGGAAGAGGGGAAGCCCGGACCTTTGCTCCTCCGGAGGTCTCAGCCCGTAAAGAATACCGGCCTGGAACAGCGGCGTCATCAGCAGACGTAAGACAATCAGGCCTAGCAGCATCCACAAATGCTGGTGGATGGCCGGGTTCCGTCCAAGCTCGATTTGCCCCTCGATCATGTAGAGAACCCGGCTCATTTCATTCGGCGGGGGATCGGGATACCGCGACAGCAGAGCGATAACGGCCGAGTGAATCAGCCGATAGAAGAACAATCCCCAAAGCAGTTGGTACAGAAACAGGATGATTACAGAGGGAAATTGGCTTCGAACAAGCCCCCATCCATTCCGTACGTAGGTCATTATTTTCCCTCCTAAAAGTTTTGTGAGCGTTACATCTGGAGATAGCATCGTACAAAACATACTTCGTAAGCATAGGCTTAGTTTTGTGAGCGTAACATCACGGATAGCATCGTACAAAACATACTTCGTAAGCATAGGCTTAGTTTTGTGAGCGTAACATCACGGATAGCTGCGTACAGAACTTACTTCGTAAGCATAGGCCTAGTTTCGTGAGCGTAACATCACGGATAGCTGCGTACAAAAAGCATAGGCTCGGTTTTGCGGCTTACCAGACGAGGGCCCCCAGCATCGCTTCCAGCAGCTTTACGACCCCAAGCGTAGCCCGGGTTCCGGTAGGTTCGGCGACCTCCGCTCTCATGTAGTTGTTGATATGTTTGTTCTCAAGAACGAGCGAATAATCGGGATCGATCTGCACCCAGTCCAGAGGTGCCTTGTACCGCAGCGTCATCTGAACGGTTTCACCTTCGCCGTTCCAGACTTTGCGGACCGTGTGCCCGTCCTTGAAGCTGAAGAGGAGCGGAACCTTAGGGGCGCTTCCGCCCCGGCGGCTTAGCGTAACCTTCGATTCATACAGGGCCGCCCCGTTCTTGCCGGCAATGGATTGGACCGCTATGCGATCCACCGAAAAATCGGCCATTTTGCCATCGTATACATACTGGTTAAAATAAGCCTTCCAGCTTCGGCCGGTCACCTGCTCGACAATGCGTTGGAAATCGGAGGTGGTCGGGTGTTTAAACCGGAATTTTTGGCTGTAATTGTAAAGGATTCGCTTCATGGCTTTGGCTCCAACCTGGCGCTCGATATCCAGCAGAATCAATTGTCCCCGGGAATATACATTTTTGGCGTAAATATCGCTGGAGCCAAACTTCCAGGAGACTTGCGCCAAGGGGGCCGGGTTGGAGACAAGCGCGGCCTGCAGCGGCAGATTCGGCGCAATCCCGAATTCCTGCTCCATCAATTTGTCCTCCGCATAGGAGGCGAAGGCTTCGTCCAACCAGGCCTCTTCAAATTCGTTATTGGCCACCATTCCGTAAAAAAACTGGTGGGCCACTTCATGAATCACGGTGCGTTCCAGCTCATCGTAACCCGGGGATTCGCTGTTCGCCCCAAAGGCCGTGACCAGCGTCGGGTATTCCATGCCGCCGGCCCCGTTGCCCTGTGCGGGCGGAACGACGACGGACAGCGTAGAGTAAGGGTAGCGCCCGTACCACTTGCTGAAATTCGAGAGGGCCACTTTGGCCGCGTAGAAATACCGATCTTTCAGATCCTGGTGAGCCGGATCGAGATACAGCTTGATCCGGACTCCCGGCACCTCCGCCGAGGAAAACGGCTCTTCGGCGTAAACGAAGTGGGGAGAAGCCGACCAGGCAAAATCGTGGACATCGTCGGCATAGAATTGAACCGTCTTCCGGCCGTCCTTGCGAACCGCCGGCTTGGTCTGGAATCCGGTCGCGGCCACCGTATACGTTTCGGGCACATTGATGCTTACGCTATATATGCCGAAATCGGAGTAAAATTCCGAGTTGCCGTGGTATTGGTGAAGGTTCCAGCCCTCCGTTTGACGGCCGCGCGTCCCGGCGGGTTCATATACGCTGACTTTGGGAAACCATTGGCCCGCCATGACAAAATCGCCGGCGGTGCCCATACGGGCAAACACCTTTGGCAGATTCACTTTAAATTGAATTTTTAAAGTAAGGTCTTCGCCTCCGCGTACCGTCACGGGCAGACGGATTTTCGCCAAGGTCCGGTCATGCGTATTTCCATCGTCCGGCTGAACGTATTGAAGCCGGTGTAGCAGGGAAATACCGTCCGTGGTGCGGATCTCCGTCAACTCCATGCCGCCCCATCCGTCTTTGGGCATGAGGTCTCCGCGCAGCTTCCCGCCGGATTCCTTCATAAAAGTGGATTCGCCGGAGGCGAAAGCATTGGGATACAGATGCAGATAAAGCTCGTTCACGGATTTTTTGCCGGGATGTGTCCAGGTTAGCGTTTCGGTGCCGATGAGCGTTTGGTTCTTTTCGTCGAGATGCACCTGGATGTGATATTCCGTAATCCGGTCGCTGAGCACCTCCGCCGTCGGATGTTGTATGCTTTCGGTCAGAGGGAGCGCGGGGGCGGGCCCGGTTTTGGCCGAGTCCAGGGGCTTGGCCTTTTTGGACGCAAAGGAAGAAAGGTGCGAAGGCTCCGGGCTCAGCGTGTACCGGATGGTACCGGCGATGAGGCACAGGGCGAGAAAGGAAATGCCGATGAATAAACTACGTCGGGTCATACAATGGATACCTCCCGTTGACAAGCATCTACAGCATGTATATGTTTGCATTTGGGAGATTATTAGCTAAAATTAAATAAATGAATGAAACCCGCGCAAATGGCGGCTTCCCGCCGCTTGGCATAAACATCGGCGTTAAGAAAAGGACGACTCGGGAGGGAATTATGGATAATAAATCGGAATCGCAGAAAACAGGCAAAAAGATATTTGCGTTGAACATTATCAGCAATGAGGAGAAGAGCAAGCATAAGGGCTTTGGCGCGGGCTCGATCGATTTGAACAGCATGTCTCCGGTGATCATCGACGGCAATGAGGCTTATATCGATATCGGGGCGATGCACGCCAAGAGCAAAGTGGAGAAAGGAATCAAATTCTCCACCAACCGCGAAGATGTGCCGGCCGGCCGCCAGGTTTGGATCGTGTGGGTCGCTGTGGACCGTTCGCCGGAGGGCCAATTCTACGGCGGGCTTACGGCCTGTGAAATGTGGATCGATTCCGAAGCGCGCCGCGGGTGGAAGATTCTCGCCGATCATGTAAACAAGATGGATTACGCGTTGAAACGCCGCATTATTCTGGACGGCCTTTCGGCGGAGCAAAAGAACGCCTTGAAACAGCTGTTGATCGATACGAATCAAGAGTGGTGGGAACGCTCGCCCGACGAGCTGAAGGCGGCGTTGGAAGCCTAATAACAAAGGAGGTTGGCCCCGAGTCATGGGTATGACGGGGGCCAACCTCCTTTTTTGGTTTGCGGGATACTCATCACCGCTTAGGATTTGCCGAGTTCATATGTTTTGGTTTCGGGCGGCGTGCCGGAGCCGGGCAGAGCCCACTGGAAGTTCAGCCGGTTTCCGTCCCGGCCGGTGTAAATCAGCCCGTCGCCGGAGTTCCAGTCGCCGCCTTCGATTTTCTTGCTGCTGGCTTGATCCAGGAGCTTCCGGTGAAGCGGCGTGGCCTTACCGGTCGCGCGATCCACGATAAGCAGAGCGCCGGTGGAGAAGGGGCGGATCAGCAAAAAGTCGGGCTCGACGGCTTCCAGGCCGTATTCGTCGTCCGGGCCGCCGCTTTTTTCCAGGTCGATCGTTTCGGCGACCTTGCCGTCCGGCGTGACAAGCTGCGCGGTTTGGCCTTCGTTGAGCACGATTTTTCCGTCATGGGAGAGATCGGCGTTTTTTATACGGACTTGGGAGAGGCCTCCCCCGTAAGACAGGCTGGACTGGGCGACAATCGCGCCGCTGTGGATGACCGCGCGGTGAAGGCTGCTGAAAATATGCGGTTCCCCATAAGCGTTATCGACATCGACAATATAGGTGGTGTCATCGACTTGACGCGCGCTCAAGTTCAATTCATCGGGGATTTCGATATGGACGGTACCGAGCCGGGAGGGAAGCTGCCCGGTCGTCCCGCCATAAAGGACGCCCTGCTGCCGATTTAACCAGAACAGCATACCGCCGGTCTGAGTTAGCCGATATTTCGAAGAATAGGTGTAGCTGATTTTCTTCGGTCCCGCGGCGTTTACCGGAATGCCGAACAGCTTGGAAAACAGGGAGGCGGGCACGTAAGTCACTCCATATCTAACTTGAACGGGGGCGCCCAGGGAAACGGGAACCGCGTTCTTTCCGACGGCTTGGGCGCTTCCGGGTTGAAGCTTGGCATATTGGCTGACCCCGGTAAGCTCCAGAGCCTTGGTCTGTGCGTTAAACGTCAGGTGCAGGTCGAACAGCTCGGCGACGTCCCGCAGCGGAACATACAGCTGGCCGGATTGCTTAAATACGGGGTGCTTAAGGGAATAGACGACTTTTTGATTCGCCGAAACCGCCGCCGCAGCGGCGGCCTTTTGCGGGGCGGTCAGACCGGGCAAGGCTCCTGCGGTTCCGAGGGAAAGAACCAGACACGCCAAGGCGGTCTTGGATAGAGCAGTTCTCTTTTTTTTCATGAAGGAACCTCCTTTTCTACCTACTTTATGTAAAACGCAAAAGAGCCCGGTAAAGTTGTTGTTCTGCGCCCCGGTTTGCCCATAATTTCCTATAGTTATAATTCCTCGCCAGTCTTAGCAAAACCGAGGCAAAAACCGATATAAAAATTATAAATAATCACGAAAAGTTAGTAGACCCGCCGCTAGACAGCGGACATCGACGAAAAAGGAGAGAGCGGGTTGAACAGTTTAAGTTGGGGAATCGTCGTAACGGTCGGCATCATTTTTCTCATCGGCTCGTTCGGATTGGCGCAGAGGTACCGCAAGCGGCTGAGAGAGCTTTCGTCCAAGCTCGATCAAGCGGAGCGGAGGGCCCGCCTAATGGAAGATATGCTGAATAACATAAATTTGGGGACGTGGTCTTACGACAGCATGACGGACAGCGTCTCCTTTATTTCCAGAGCCTTTATTGGAATTACGGGTTATGTTCCCGAGGACTTTACGAGCAGATCGGCTTGGGAGCAAATTGTTTATCCGGAAGACACGGATCGCCTCCATACGATGGCTTACCGGGTAAGCCGGGGGGAAACCGTCGTCGATTCCTACCGTATCGTCCATGGCAACGGCGAGATCCGGTGGATGGAGTTCCGGATGATTCCTACCATGAATGAATTTGGGCAAATGGTCCGGCTCGACGGCATTCTCACCGATATTACGGACAAGAAAAAGATCGAGAAGGAATTGCTGGAGTTTGAACATCGCTTCTCCCGGCTGACCGAACTCTCTCCCCATCCGCTGCTGGTGCAGAAGGACGGGCGATTGACTTACGTCAACCCGGCGGGACTGCGGATGCTCGGTGTGGAGAAGCTGGATGATATCGTGGGGGAGGAGATCTATTGTATTCTGCCTCCCGAAGAGTGGGAGAAGGCTCGGCAGCGTATTCGGGTCATTGTGGAAGAGGAGTACGGGGAAGCCATCGAATACCAAGTGCTGTCACGGGACGGTCAACTGATCCAGACGGAGGTCACCGGGGTGTACGATGCCTCTTCGGGTTCTACCGTTCACGTATTTTACGATATTTCCGAGCGCAAAAAGGTGGAGACCGCATTGAAAGAGAGCATGGAACGGTACCGCAGGCTGGTTGAGCTGTCCCCTGTCGCTATCGCTTTGTGCCACGACGGTCTGATCATTTATGTAAACCCCGAAGGTTTGCGGATTCTGGGGGCCTCCAAACTGTCCGATGTCGTCGGAACGACGCCTTGGGATTGGGTCAGCGAGGAAAATCGGGATTGGGCCGAAGCGCTGATGCGGGACTTGGTCCGGAACGGTTCGCTTCCGCCGGAAGAGATGACCCTCGTGCGGACGGACGTGGAGAAGTTGGAGGCTTTGGTCGTCGGCATTTATGACCCGGCCCATGCCTCCGTCGAGATTGTTTTTGAAGACATTACATCGCGAAAGATGGCGGAGAGAGCGTTATTGGCCAGCGAGGAACTCAACCGTCACCTGGTCGAGTTGTCCCCGCTTTCCATTATTCTGCACCATAATTACAAGATCGCCTATATCAATCCGGCGGGGACGGCCTTATATGGCGCCAAGATGCCGGAGGAGATGCTGGGCCTGACGTTGATGGAGCTCCTCGGGCCGGAGGACGTCGAAGAGGTCATGACCTGCATATCCGGGCAGTTGGAAGGCCAGGGCAACACGCCGCTGATCCAACACCGGATGATCCGCAAGGACGGCGGTGTCCTGGAGGTGGAGTCGGTCACGACCGGCCTCCCTCATTTGGGACGGGGGACCGCGATGACGATGGTTTGGGATGTGACGACGCGAAAAAAGGCCGAAGAAGAACGGCAAACGGCCGAACAGAAAATCCGGGAGAGCGAGGACCGGTATTTCCGGCTGCAAATGAGCCTGGACCAGTTCTCGTCCGATCTGTTCGGTGTGGTGAAAGTGGAGGAGTTAAACGGCCGGTTGGTAAGGGAGGCCCGGCAGGTATTGGATACGTGCCGAATCAGTCTGATGAAGATCGGTGCGGATGGCGCAGTGGTGGTCACCCACGGGGGCAAGGAGGTTCCCGACGGCGTGCTGCAGAGCATTCGGGAGCGGGGGCCGGACCGGCTGCCGTTATGCCAACTGATCGATACCTTGGACGGGCATTATGTCAAAATCGGGGAAATGAACGGAGAGAGCCGGATTCTGTGCGTGGGGGAAAGCTCGGCGCTGCTCTTAATTCAGGCGCAGCGAGTTTGGCTGGAGACACTCTCCCGGTACGTGAACGTTTTGTACGATAACTTCCGGGTGATTGAAGACTTAAGAAGGAATGTGGATCAACTGGCCTCCGGACAAATGATGCCGCAATGGCTGCTGCGCTTTATGTTTCATCTGTCCGAAAATGAACGGAAGCGGCTCTCGCAGGATCTTCACGATGCGGCCCTGCAAGAGCAGATCATTTGGTATCGCCGGCTGAACCAGTTATCGGCCAATGCCGATCTTCCGGCCCGGTATCGGGAACAGCTGGAGGAAATCGAGCAAGGGCTTCTGGATGTCGTATACCAGATTCGCATTACCTGCAACGAGCTTCGTCCTCCGCTGCTACATGAGGAAGGGTTGGAGCGGTCGTTGGAAGCCCTGTTTGAATTTACCCAGATGCGTACCGATTACGCCATCCAGTTTGACTACTCGGATCTCGGCTACGTCATCCATGACGATGTCATTATCGGGTTGTACCGAACCGTACAGGAGATGTTGTCCAATGCAGCCAAGCATTCCGGGGCTTCCCGCGTCGTCATTAAATTGTTTTCCGAGGATGACCGGATAAACCTGCACTATGAGGACAACGGGATCGGCATGGATGTGGACAAGACGGCTAACACCTTTAACAGCATGGGGATATACGGAATGAAGGAGCGGATTCGCAGTATGGAAGGATGTATTGCATTCGCTTCTCCGGCGGAGGGCGGATTGTTTATCCGAATCTCGGTTCCGGTCCGATCGACAACAGGATAATCAAGGAGGAAGCGGAAATGATCAGAATTTTACTGGTGGACGACCATCCCGCCGTGATGGCGGGGACGAAGGTCTTGCTGGAGCAGGAAGGGGACATGGCGGTTGACCTGGCGGAAACGGCGGAGAAAGCGATGGAATTGGTCAGGCGGCAGGAGTATGAGCTGATGCTGATTGATCTGCACATGCCGCACCTCAACGGGATTGACCTGGCCAAACAAATGCTGGCTATCGCTCCGGACACGGCGGTTCTGATCTATACCGGTTTTGAATTTACCCATCACTTCAATTTAATGGTGGAGACCGGTATTTCCGGCTTCGTTCTCAAGACCTCGAATAAAGAGCAGCTGGTAACTTCGGTACGTTGCGCTCTGCGCGGGGAGGCCGTGCTGCCGTTGACGCTGGTGAAACAGCTGAGGAGAATCTCCGTGCAAGAAGCGGAAGCGACCGGGGGCGGATCGGGGATCGGGGTTATCTCGAACAAGGAATACGATATTTTAAAACAGATTGCCCGAGGCAAGAGCAACAAAGAAATCGCCGAGAATATGCTGGTGAGCCAACGGTCGTTGGAATATACGCTGACCAGTCTTTTTCAGAAATTGGGGGTGAAATCCCGAATCGAAGCGGCTATGAAAGCTAAAAACCTGGGTCTGCTATCCGACTCCGATTTTTCTGTACCCCCAAGATCATAACGCCTGGTTGAATAGTTCTAAAGTCCTGTAAAAAGTCCCTATGGGGCTTTTTTTTTTCGACATAATTCCGCATTTATATACATAATTCTCTATAATTCCGCAATTTTTTTGCGGACCCCCGCAATAATTTTTCGGTTACCGTGGGTCGGGGCGCGTGTATCATGAAAATCAAACATAACTTAGGACATTCCTCACAGAAAGAAGGTAAAAATATAGTGCAAAAGTATGACGGGGCGACGGAGCTGCTTAACAGCGCCATAGAATCGATGCAGCATGTATTCTCTTGTCCAATCCAAGTGGGTGCGCCTCTTTTGTTCAGCCAAACCTTGATTCAGAGCGATGTCGGCGTTTTGGTCGGTATTGTGGGAGACTTGGAAGGCCGGTTGATTATCGAAGGGGAGAGCCGGATTTTTACGCATTTAAGCCAAAGTATGTTCGGCATGCCGCTGGAAGGAGAGATGCTCCACAGCTTCGTTGGGGAAATGGCCAATATGATTGCCGGCAACACGTCCACTCTGCTCGCCAACCGCGGAAAGCGCATCGATATCACGCCGCCGACCATCATGGTGGGGCAAATGCAAATGTACGGCTTTAACCGGGGAATTAAAATCGCGGTGGAGCTTGAGGCTGTCGGACCGGTGAACACCATATTATTGCTTCAAGGCTAAGGGGGAAATTTTGATGAAAAAGATATTGGTTGTAGATGACGCCGCATTTATGCGTTTGATGTTAAAGGGAATATTGAGCAAAAACGGATACGAGATTGTCGGCGAAGCCGAGAACGGGCAGGAAGCGGTGGAGAAATATCGCAGCTTGTCACCCGATTTGGTGACGATGGATATCACGATGCCGATCATGGAAGGCGTGGAGGCTGTCAGACAAATCAAGAAGTTGGACCCCAACGCAAAGATCATCATGTGTTCGGCAATGGGGCAGCAAACAATGGTGGTAGAGTCCCTCCAGGCGGGGGCCAAGGATTTTATTGTGAAACCGTTTCAGGAAGAACGGGTGCTGGAATCCATTCGCAAGACCCTGGGAGCTTAACAAGAGGCAAAGGCGGGTATCACAGTGAATTTTATTCGTTCTCATCATAACGAACACTTGTCGGGGGAAGATCTCGAGAAGATCTTGGAGCACTTGGAAGCGGAATTGGAGCAGATCAAAGACGAGGATAGCGAGGGATAAGACATGGGATGGTACCGTAACTTGAAGGTTGCAGCAAAGCTAAATCTGGGGTTCTTGTTTATGTCTGTCATGCTGGTGTTTGTGGGGTACTTTGGTTTGAACAGTTTGAATAAGATGAGCGACAGCCTTTCGGATATGTATGACAATAATTTGGTTACTGTAAGAGACGTGTCCGACGCCTATGGGATGTACCAGCGTTTGCGCGTAAACATCCGCGATATGTGGTTGTTATCGGAGACGCAAGCCGATCGGGAGGAATACAGCCAGAAGATCGACAGCTTCATGAGCGAGGTCGACCAAAGCGTCGCCCAGTACAGAGGGACCGTGTTGACCCCCAAAGAGTTGGAGATGCTGGATGCATTCGTGCCGGTCTGGGAGTCTTATAAGAAGCTGGTCGACCAGTCAAGGGAACTTATCAACGCGCAAAAAACCGAAGAATTCCTTGCATTTTTGAAGGGGGATCTGGAAACGACCGGGGATGAAGTGATGGCCGGCCTGCAGGATCTGGTGAAAATAAATGTCCAACTGGCCGAGGAACGTAATGTGGAAGGCAAGCAGTTATATGAGACTTCCAGGAACATCACGATCTTGGTTCTGGTGGCTTCCATTATCCTGAGCATCTCTTTCGGCCTTGTGCTGTCCCGAAGCATTTCCGGACCGCTGCGCCGGGTCGTGGATCTTGTTGAGCGGGTATCCGAGGGAGACCTTCGGGACACGATCGACATCTCGAGCAAGGACGAAGTCGGACAGCTTGCCGCCGCCATGAACAACATGATCGGCGGGCTGCGTACGATCGTCGGCGGTGTGGTCTCTTCCGCGGGAGGCGTTTCGGCAGCGGCTCAGCAAATCTCGGCCAGCACCGAGGAAATTGCCGGAGGAAGCACCAGCCAAGCGCACGCGGCACAAACGATCAACGAGCTGTTCAAAGAATTGTCGGCAGCCACCCACTCTGTGGCCCGGATTGCGGAACAGGCGTCGGACATTTCCGCCGATACGATGGACATCGCCGAGCAGGGCGGTAAAGTGGTCCGCTCTTCGGTGGATGGGATGAATGTCGTGAATGAACAAGTAGCCAAGCTGGAGGAAGATTCGAATCGGATCGGTGAAATTATCGAAGTGATCGACGATATTGCGGAACAAACGAATTTGCTTGCCCTGAACGCGGCGATTGAAGCGGCTCGTGCGGGTGACCAGGGCCGCGGCTTTGCGGTCGTGGCGGATGAGGTCCGCAAACTCGCGGAACGGAGCGGAGAGGCCACCAAACAAATCACAACCATCATTAAAGGGATGCAGGAAAATACGCGTCACAGCGTCAAGGCGACCCGGGACGGCGTGGCGTACTCCAAACAAACCGGCGAGGCCTTCGAATTGATCATCAACAAAATCAACGAGTCGGCGGGTAAAGTGACGGAAATTGCCGCGGCGAGCCAACAGCAGGCCGCCCAAACCACCGAGGTTATGGCTGCCGTCGAGAGTATTTCGGCCGCTACCGAGGAAGCCGCGGCGAGCTGCGAGGAGACCGCTTCCGCGGCGCAGTCTTTGTCGGGGCTGGCGGAAGAACTGAATCATACCATTTCGGTGTTCAAGTTGAATTCATAATGAGGCGGTGTCTAACGTGAAATTAAAGCAAGCGGCATTCTCCATGAAACTAAGAGCCCGTATGTTGCTGACCATCCTCGGGGCTATTGTTCTCCTGCTCGGTTTCCTAGTGACCTTTGTCAGTATCAGTACTCGGAACGAGGCGATCGACTCAGCCATGGAACTCTCCAAAGTATCCGGGGAGAAGATTGGAGTAGAAGTACAGAAGGAGTTTGACAACACGATCGTTTCCGCCCGGAACCTGGCCGACGCGTTCCAGAGTATGAAGCGGACGAATACGGTCAGCCGGGAAACGGTCAATGCGATGCTTAAAAATATGCTGGATAACAACCCCTCTTATATCGGGGCCTGGACGGTTTGGGAACCGAACGCGTTCGACGGCAAGGATGAAGCCTACCGCAACAAACCCGGATCGGACGAGACCGGAAGATTGCTGTCCTACTATCAAAGAACCGGAAGCGGCTCCAGGCTGACGGCAAGTGAGAATTATGAGGTTCAGGGGGCGGGGGATTACTACCTGCTATCCCGAAACAGCGGCAAGGAAGTCATCCTGGACCCCTACAGCTTTACCATTGAAGGGAAGGAGGTCATGATGACGTCCATCACCGTGCCGGTAAAAGAAGACGGCAAGGTCGTCGGGGTCGTGGGGGTGGATCTGGAGCTGGAATATCTGCAAACGATGATGAGCCAGTTTAAGTTGTACGATACCGGTTTTGCCCACCTCTATTCCCATGAGGGAACCATCGTGACGAATCCCGACCGGGAAGCCGTCGGGAAGAAATTGAGCGAAGCTTTCCCTACGGCGGATGTACAGGACATTATGACCTCGATTCAAGGCGGCGCCAGCTATTCGTCAAACTGGGAAGGGTCCTATCTCCTGTACACGCCGATCTCGATCGGACAGACCGAAACGCCGTGGTCGGTGGCTACGGTCATTCCCATGAAGGAAATTACGGCGGACTCGGATCGGCTGCTGACCACGATTATTCTCGTCGGAGTCATCACCACCCTCTTGCTTGGCGCGGTTATCGTCTGGCTGACCGGCAGTATCGTTAAACCGCTCAACCGGACCGTGGAGGTCGGGGAATACATGGCCCGCGGCGATTTCACGAAAGAGCTGCCGGAAAGGCTGCTGCGCCGAGGCGATGAAATCGGCGTATTGGGCAGGGTATTCCAAGAAATTACCCGGAGCATGGGCTCCATGCTGGGACAGGTGAGTCAAAACGCCGCCCAGGTCGCCGCCGCTTCCCAGCAAATCTCGGCAAGCGCGGAGGAGCTGGCCTCGGGCAGCGGAGACCAGGCGTATTCGGTGCAGACGATCAATGAGCTGTTCAAAGAGCTGTCGGGCGCGATCAATGCCGTAGCCGCCAGCGCGGCGTCGGCGTCGGAATTGACCAACAAAACGGCAGGTATAGCCGCGAAAGGCGGGACGGTCGTACAGCGTTCGATCGAAGAGATGGGGACGGTCAGCCGCCAGGTCCTCCGCTTGGAAGAGGACTCCAGCCGGATCGGTGAAATTATCGAGGTCATCGACGATATCGCCGAGCAGACCAACCTGCTTGCGCTGAACGCCGCGATTGAAGCGGCCCGGGCTGGAGAGCAGGGACGCGGGTTTGCCGTCGTCGCCGACGAGGTCCGGAAATTGGCCGAACGCAGCGGGGAGGCGACGAAACAGATTGCAGGCATCATCAAGGGCATGCAGCACAATACGGCGGAAACCGTGAGAGCGGTGGAAGCCGGGGTGGTCTCCACCGGCAAATCCGGGGAAGCGTTCGATCATATCGCTGCGATGATCAGCGAATCCGCCAGCCGGGTGATGGAAATCGCCGCCGCGAGCGAGGAGCAGGCGGCCCAGGCGACCGATGTGGTGTCCGCCATCGAGAATATCTCGGCCGCGACGGAAGAAACGGCGGCAAGCAGCGAGGAAACGGCGACGACGGCGGGCGCGCTGGCCGAACTGGCCGAGGAATTGAACCGCATGGCTGCGGCGTTCAAAATCTGATCATGCGGAGGTAGAGAAATCATGCAGGCGAGCGGTCAGGAGCAGTACGTTGAATTCGGAATCGAGCAGGAGCAGTACGCGATCCGGATCGAAGACATTCACGAAATCATTAAAATACAGGATATTACCGCAATTCCCAACGTCAAGGACTACGTGAAAGGCGTGATCAATCTGCGGGGGCGGATCGTCCCCGTCATCAGCCTTCGCTGCTTCTTCGGCAGCGAAGAGGTTCCCTTCACGAAGAGCAGCAGAATCGTCGTTATTCACCATCAGGAGGAGGCGGTCGGGATTATCGTCGACCGCGTTAACAAGGTCACCACATTTTCGGACATTCAGCCTCCTCCGGAACGGGTCGGAGGCGTGCAGGGGAGCTTTTTCACAGGAATCGGGCTTGCGGAGAGCAGACTGGTCGGCATTTTACGGCTGGACGAAGTTCTTCTGCATGAATAAGGGGGCCAACCGGGGTGCTGTCTGAATATAGAGAGGTTTTCCTGGAGGAGCTGGAGGAACAGCTTCAACTGATGGACGAGGAGATTTTAAAACTGGAGCAGGAAGAGGACTGCTCGCAGGTCGTGCAGAGCCTGTTTCGGGCCGCTCATACCTTGAAAGGCTCCTCCGCCGCCATGGGCTATGATGTCATGAAGAATTTGACGCATGAAATGGAGCAGCTGCTGGATCTGGTTCGCAGCGGCAAGCGGGGGGTGACCGGCAAACTGATTGACCGGTTGTTCTATGCCCTGGACCATCTCAAGCTGCTGAAGCTGGATATCGTCGATGGCGGCGGAGGAACGGGGATCGATATTTCCGTTTGTGTCCGGCAGCTGCGGAGTTATGCCAGCGGAGAAGAGACGGACGGCGAAACTGCGGCCATTGTGAACGGCGAAGCCGAAACGGAGACAAAGGCGGGGACAGGAGCAGAGACAGGCGAATTCGGCGGAATGGAGGGCTTTAAGGCTCAAGAGCCGGATTTCGCCAAGCCTCCACTACCGTTGAATGTTCGCTTGAAGGCCGGCGAATGCCTGGATCAGGGGCTGAACGTGCACTGGATTTTCGTGCGAATCGCGGAGTCCTGCGCCATCAAAGGCGCCCGGGCTTTTGTCATCCAGTCCGGCCTGGCGGAGTGGGGGGAAGTGCTGTTTGCCAGCCCCGAAATGGAGGAGCTCCCGGAGCAAAACGGCGAAACGGCGGATATCGCTTTCCTTCACGCCGGTTCGGGGCGAAGTCCGGGAGACCTGCAAACGCTGGTATCCGACATGATGGATGTCGCCGAGGCGAGAGTCGAGGCGGTTTCGTCCGAGGAGTTCGAGCTGGTGCAGCCGCAGCTGTCCGCGGCCCTTCCTCTGGAGCCGGCGATGTCGGCCATACAACCCGTGCGGAACGAGGAGCGCGGAGCGGGAACGTCCGCCAAGGGCAAAACCCAAACCATCCGGGTAAGCGTTGAGCGCCTGGAGCATTTGATGAACCTGGTCGGCGAACTGGTGATCGACCAGACCCGCATTCATGAGGTCGAGCGGGTCCAGCGCAGACGCTTCAACGATCCCTCGGTTGAGGAGCTGGGGCATATCTCCGATCATCTTTCGCGAATTATCGGGGATTTGCAGGAAAGCGTGATGAAGACCCGCATGCTGCCGATCGAGCAGTTGTTCAATCGTTTCCCCCGTATGATCCGCGACTTGTCGCGCGATCTGGGGAAAGAGATCGAGCTAGTCATCGAGGGGAAAGACACCGAACTGGACCGGACGCTTATCGAGGAGATTGCCGATCCCCTGATTCACTTGATCCGCAACGCCTTGGATCACGGGATCGAGAAACCGGAAATTCGCCAGTCCAAAGGGAAACCGGCCAAGGGTACCCTTACGATCCGGGCTGCCCATGAGGATAACCAGGTCGTCATTTATGTGATAGACGACGGGGCCGGAATCGATGCGCTGAAGATGCGGAACTCGGCGATCGGCAAAGGGGTGATCACCGAGGAGGAGGCCGCCTACTTATCGGAGCGCGAGTCCGTCGAATTGATTTTCCGTCCGGGGTTTTCGACCGCCGCGGTCGTCAGTGACGTATCCGGCCGGGGCGTCGGCATGGATATCGTCAAGAGCCATATCGAGAAGCTGAACGGCTTGATCGAAATCGACACCGCCGTCGGGCAGGGGACCTGCTTTAAAATCAAGCTGCCTTTAACGCTGGCGATTATTGAAGGACTGCTGGTGAAACTGACCGGGCAGACCTACATTATCCCGATGAGCAACATTGCGGAAATCGTCCGCGTGACGCCGGAGGACATCAAAACGGTACGGGGACAATCGGTCATTCTGCTGCGTAATCAGGTGATCCCGGTCGCCTGGATTCATGAATATTTCCGTTTGCCGAAACCGGAGGGGCACAAGCCATACATTTCTCTGGTGATCGTCGGGTCGGCGGAAAAAAGGCTGGCGATGGTGGTGGACGAGTTGATCGGAAACCAGGAAATTGTGATCAAATCGCTCGGTTCCTACATCGGCAAGGTGCCGGGGATCGCGGGAGGAACGATTTTGGGAGACGGCAGCGTCGCACTGATCATGGAAATCGCCGGTCTGATCGGGAAAATCGGCGGAAAGGGCGCCGTATCACAAGGAGGATAATGGGGATGCATAGTACACTACAGCCGGATCAGGATTTCGAACGGTTTATTCAGCTGGTTAAAGGCAAGTCCGGGATCGATCTGGCTTTATATAAGGAAGCCCAGATGAAGCGGAGGTTGACCAGTCTCCGGGAGCGCCGGGGCTACAAGAGCTTTAGCGACTTTTTTCAGGCTTTCTCCGCCGATCCCGCCCTTTACGCCGAGTTTCTGGATCAGATGACCATCAATGTGTCCGAGTTTTACCGGAATCCGCAGCGATGGGAAGTGTTGGCGGACAAGGTCATCCCGGAGCTGCTCAGCCGCAGTCCGCGGCTGAAATGCTGGAGCGCCGCCTGTTCCACGGGAGAGGAGCCGTATTCCATCGCGATGGCCCTCTCCCAGTTTATGGACCTCCGGGAGGTTCAAGTTCTTGCCAGCGACTTGGACCAAAATGCGATTGAACGGGCCAAGATCGGCAATTATCAGGCGTCCGCGGTCAAAGACGTGCCGCAGGCGCATTTGAACCGATTTTTTACCAAGCAAGGGGAACGTTATTTGGTCTCGGACTCCTTGAAACGCTGTGTGCAGTACAAAAGGCACAATTTATTGGCGGATGCTTACGATACGGGATTCGACTTGATCGTTTGCCGGAATGTGCTCATTTATTTTACCGACGAAGCCAAGGAGACCGTCTTCTCCAAATTCAGCCAGGCTTTAAAGCCGGGGGGCTACTTGTTTATCGGGGGGACCGAACAGATTTTCCAACCGCTGCAGTATGATTTGGAGGCGACGGAGACCTTTTTCTACAGAAAACGTTTGGCCCGTTAACAGATCACATAACAAAGGAAGATACCAGTCATGGGAAAAATCAAGGTACTCGTCGTAGACGATTCGCTGTTTATGCGAAGAATGATCGTTCGGCTGGTCGAAGAAGATGCGGATATTGAAGTGATCGGCACCGCGCGGAACGGGGCGGAAGGCGTGAGAATGGTCAAGGAGCTCCGGCCCGATGTGGTGACGATGGATATCGAGATGCCCGAAATGAACGGCATTGAAGCGTTGGGGAAAATCATGGAGGAATTGCCGACGCGTGTCATTATGCTCAGTTCCCTGACCCGGGAAGGGGCCGAGGAAACGATTACCGCCTTGCAGAGCGGGGCGGTCGATTTTATTCCGAAGCCTTCGGGTACGGCGACCGCCGGGCTGGCCGGGGCGAAGGAAGAGATCGTCGGCAAAATCAAGGCGGCCGCGCGCACCCCGTTATCGGTGCTGATTGCGGCGCGCCGGGGCGTTACCCGGCAGACCGCCTGGGAGCCGAAGCGTGCCGCGACGGAAGGAACGAAAGAGTTCTCGCAAGTCGTGGCGATCGGCACTTCCACCGGCGGACCGAAAGCGCTTGAAACGGTACTGACCGGGCTGCCGGCGGATTTTTCGCATCCTGTGCTTGTCGTGCAGCATATGCCCGCGAAGTTCACGCTGTCTTTGGCGCAGCGGCTGAACAACTTGTGCCGGATCCGCGTCGTAGAGGCGGAGGACGGTCAGGTGGTGCAAGGAGGGACGGCCTACATCGCGCCCGGCGGCTATCATATGACCTTGGTCCGGAAGCAGCGGGAGGTCCGGATTGTCCTGAATCAGGAGCCGCCGCAAAACGGCCATCGTCCCGCCGTCGATGTGATGTTCGAGTCGGTGACCGCGTTGACCGGCCTGAAAAAACACTTTGTGCTTATGACCGGTATGGGCAGCGACGGTGCGAAAGCGATGGCGCAGGCGAAGCGTCAGGGCGCCGAATCGACGATTGCGGAGGCGCAGGAAACCTGCGTCGTCTTCGGAATGCCGCGGGCGGCGATCAACCTGGGGTGCGTCGACCATGTCGTTCCGTTGACGGTCATCGCCGCCAAAATCCGGCAATTGACCGGACATTAAACCAAGAGGGGCGTTCCCGGATCAATAGGGAACGCCCCTCTCTTTGTCGATGACCGAGACATACGGATTGTCTCGGTAATAGAACCGCCACGGCAGGTCGGCGTATTCCGCCGCGTAGGCGATGTTGATGCGCGGCGCCGCGATGACCGCGGGCGGGGGCGCGGCCTCGCCGCCGGGCGCCGCCGCCGGGGCGCGCCCGGGACCGGGCCAGCCCGCCTCCAGGCGGAGAGGGCTGTCGCTGCGGTGCAGCAGCGCGCCGTTCAGCGACTTGTCGATCTCCAGGGCCCGGCACAGTTTGCCGGGACCCCCCGACAAGTCCACGGGCCGGCGCGCGCGGGAGCCGCGGCGGGCACGCATGAGCGCCTCGTCGCCCGGCGTGAGCGGCTCCACCGCCCGGATCAGGACGGCCTGCGGATCGTCCGGCGGGCCGGTGACCACGTTCAGGCAGTGGTACATGCCGTAGATCAGGTAGATGTAAGCGGCCCCGCCCTCGCCGAACATAATCTCGGTGCGGGCGGTCCGGCGGCCGCCGTAGGCGTGGCTGCCCTTGTCCTCGATGCCGCCGTAGCTCTCCGTCTCGACGATCCGGCAGCGGATCGTCCCCTCCGCGGTCTCCCGGACAAGGACTTGTCCGAGGAGCCGGGGCGCCGCTTCCAGGGCGGAGACGGCATAAAAAGATAGCGGGAGCAGCTCTCCCGACTGAAAACTTGCCGAATCGGACTTGCCGGGTTGGCCCGTCATAGCAGCATCCACTCCCATCGGGTCTGATAACAGGAATTCATGAGATTCATGAGCTCCATGAGTTCATGAGTTCATGAGTTACATGAGTCCATGTTACTCAATCCGCCTCTTTATGCGCAAGCATGTATGCTCCCCCTCACCGTTATACCATTAACGGGAAAAAGCGGAGCTAAATGCCGGGTCATTGTCCTAAACGGCTCAATTACCTGGAAAAACTCCCGCTAATTGCCCCCACATGGCGAAAATCTGCCGATCGGGTGCGATTTAGCGGGAGTTTTTCCATCTATTCATCAATCCGGTTCGACCTAGTTAAATTTAACGGGAGGAACTCCCGTTATTATCTACGCCGCCGGGCGACACCGGCCTTTGGCCGCCTTTTACGCTACTCCATCCACCAGCGCTTCAGGTCGCTCCACCAGGAGCGGCTTTCCTCCTTCTTCTGCACCGGAAGCGGCTTGGCGGGTTCCTCCCCGCCGCCGTGCTCGCTGCAGAATTCGGCGGGTTCCGTGCCCCGGACGAACACCTCGAGCTTTTTGGACGGGCAATCGGGGGTGGCCAGCTTGCCGGTGGCGGCATCGATATAGACGCTGACCACATCGTCCGGCATCGGAAAAATCTTCGGCGGCACCTTCTCCAGCGCTTTCTCCGTAAACTTGGCGAAGATGGGCGCCGCTTTGCGCGACTCGGCCGTGCCGAGCGTCTTGCCCTTGTCGTAGCCGACCCAGACGGCCGTCGACAGCTCCGGCGTGAAGCCGACCAGCCAGGCATCCGTGCTGGTCGTGCCGGTTTTCCCGGCGACCGGCCTTTTAATTTCGGCCGATACCCGGTTGCCGGTGCCTCCGGTCTCGAACACGCTCTCCATTAACCGGGTCAGCACATAGGCGGCCGCCGGCTCCACGATTTTTTCCGCTTTCGGGGCGGAAGCTTCATATAAGACATGCCCCTCGGAATCGGTAATTTTCTGCACGGCGAACGGCTTGACGCTGCGCCCCTGGTTGCTGATAACCGCAAAGGAGGTCGCCATCTCGAACGGACTGACCGGCGAGGTGCCGAGCGCCAGGGAGGGCACGGCTTGGAGCGGGCTCGTAATGCCCATTTTCCGCCCAAGTTCGATGACCTGCTCGGCCCCGATCGTCAGGATCGTGTTGACGGCGTAAATGTTGTCCGAGGCCGCGATCGCCTGGCGCATGTCGATGTCGCCCAGGTATTTGTCGCCGAAATTTCTCGGGCTGTAAGTTTTGCGGTTGTCATCGTAATGGAACAACGTTGGCTCGCTGCTGAACTTGCTCGCGCTAGTCAGCTTGCCGGAGGCCAGCGCCGATAAATACATGATCGGCTTGAAGCTCGAACCCGGCTGCCGGGTCGTGGCAAACGCGTGGTTATATTGGCTTTCCGTATAGTTACGGCCGCCTACGAGCGCCTTGATCTCCCCGGTCCGCGGGTCGATGGAGACAAGCGCCCCCTCGAGTTCCGGCGAGCCGGCGAGTTCGGAAGCGACCGCGGTTTCCGCCGCCTGCTGCGCGGTCATATCGAGGGTGGAGTAGATGCGCAGTCCGCCATGCTCCAGCAGGCTTTCGTCGATGCCGAGTTCGCCGACGACCACGCTCCGGACATAGTCCCGGAAATAGGGGGCTTGGCTCGTCATCGCCCGCTCCTCGCGCGTGCGGAAGGTCAGAAGCTCGGCATAGGCTTTGTCGGCTTCCCGCTGCGTAATGGCCCCCGTTTCAACCATGACGGAAAGAACGGTTTTCTGCCGGTCCTTTGCATTTTTCATATGATTAAAGGGCGAATAATAGGTCGGTCCTTTGGGAACTCCCGCCAGCAGGGCGCTCTCCGCCAGGGTGAGCTCTTTGGCGGGCTTGCCGAAATACAGCTGCGAAGCCGCCTCGATCCCGTAAGCTCCGTGCCCGTAGTAAATTTCGTTCAAATACATCCTTAATATATCGTCTTTGCTGTATTTCATCTCCAACTGCGTCGTATACATCGCTTCCCGCAATTTCCGGGACCAGGTTCGCTCGTGGGATAAATACAGATTCCGGGCAAGCTGCTGGGTCAAGGTGCTGGCCCCCTGCAGCTTGCCCATCCCTTTCAGGTTGACGAAGGCCGCACGAGCCATGCCCTTGAGGTCGAAGCCGAAATGGTCATAGAACTGCCTGTCCTCGGTCGCCAGCGTCGCTTGGACCAGCCAGGGGGAAATCTCCGACAGAGCGACGCTTTTCCGGTTTCGCTGCCCGTCCGAAAACACGGCGATTTCCTTGCCCTGCGCGTCCAGCAGTACGGAGTTTTTGTCCGAGTTCGCGAGGGGCAGATCCGCTTGGAACAAATAGAGGAGCAGGGCCCCGGCGGCGCAAAGGCCGATGAGACCGAGCGCTCCCAGCCACTTCAGCCACAGCCCCAGGCCGCGGCGTTTCGGTTTTTTTTTGCCGCCGCTTCGGATAAGTCTTTGCAAGGGCGGGCGCCTCCTTCCAAACTTCAGGTATACTTCCATCTCGATCTTTGTTCTTTTACGATCAGTATGGGAAAGTTTGGGGCGGCCCATTCATTTTAAAATGGTTGCATTTTCGGCCTGTTTTAATATAATACAATTTGTTTGGTACAATATAGGAAGTGGAAACTTTGCAAGAAGTGAAACTGGAACCCCGCATTCGGTCTGGGTTGATATGACGGCTAAACACTATTCTGGCGGAAAGAAGGGTTGTACGATGGAATTGTGGTTTACGGAGAAACAAACGCCCGTCTTTGGCATCACGGCAAAAATTCGGGAAACATTGGTAACGGAGAAGACGGATTTTCAGGACCTGGCGATGATTGATACCGAGGAGTTCGGGCGGATGCTCGTGCTGGACGGCATGGTCATGACGACCATCAAGGACGAGTTTGTTTATCATGAGATGGTGGCCCATCCGGCCCTGTTCACCCATCCGAATCCGAAGCATGTGCTCGTGGTCGGCGGCGGTGACGGCGGCGTGATCCGTGAGGTTATTAAGCATCCCGGCGTCGAAAAGGCGGTTCTGGTTGAAATCGACGGAAAAGTAATCGAATATTCGAAAAAATATTTGCCGGAAATCGCCGGCGAACTGGATAACCCCCGGGTTGAGGTTCAGGTGAACGACGGCTACATGCATATCATTGAAAGCAAAAACAAATACGACGTCATCATGGTGGACTCCACGGAGCCTGTAGGTCCGGCGGCCCCGCTCTTTGAACGCGGCTTCTATCAAGGCATCTACGAGGCGCTGAAGGAGGACGGCATTTTCGTGGCGCAAACGGACAACCCTTGGTTCAAGGCGGACTTGATCCAAAAGGTGAACAAAGACGTGAAGGAAATTTTCCCGATCGTTCGCGTTTACGGCGCTAACATTCCTACTTACCCAAGCGGTCTGTGGACCTTCACGATGGGCAGCAAAACCTATGATCCGCTCGAAGTCGACGAGACGAAAATTCCGGAGCTGGATACGAAATACTACTCGCCACGCCTGCATAAAGCGGCCTTTGTGCTGCCGAAGTTCGTGGAAGATCTCGTAAAGTAGGGGGCGAACGATAGGATGAAACTGGATCAAGCCTATTCCGGCAACGTATTTATTTGCAGTTCGGAGGACTATGCGTCCTCCAAGGCGGTCATTTATGGGATGCCCATGGACTTTACGGTCAGCTTCCGCCCCGGCTCCCGTTTCGGTCCCGCCCGAATCCGCCAGGCTTCGGTCGGGCTGGAAGAGTACAGCCCTTACCTGGACAAAAGTATCCTGGACGCGAAGTATTTCGACGCCGGGGACCTGCTGCTGCCTTTCGGCAATGCGGGCCGCAGCCTGGACGTGATCGGCGAATATATCCGCGGTTTGCTCGCGGACGATAAGTTCCCGATCGGTCTCGGCGGGGAGCATCTGGTGTCCTGGCCGGTCATTCAGGCGATGTACGAGAAATATCCCGACCTGGCCCTGATTCATATCGATGCTCACGCCGATTTGCGCGAACAGTACGAAGGCGAGCCGTTGTCCCACTCGACACCGGTCCGTAAAGCCGCCGAGCTTATGGGCGGGAAGAACATTTATCAATTCGGCATCCGCTCCGGGTCCAAAGAGGAGTTCCTGTACGGACGCGAAAATATTAATTTCTATCCGTTCGAGGTCGCTGCTCCGTTGAAGAGCGCGCTGCCCAAGATGGGACAACGACCGGTTTACGTGACGATCGATATCGACGTGCTCGATCCGTCCTGCGCTCCGGGAACCGGTACGGCCGAAGCCGGCGGCATCACCTCCAAGGAGCTGCTGGAAGCCGTTCATCTGATTGCCGGGTCCGACGTAAACGTCGTCGGCTGCGATCTGGTCGAAGTGGCCCCGATCTATGACCCGACGGAGCAGACGCAAATCGTCGCGGCGAAGCTGATTCGCGAGATGCTGCTGGGCTTTGTGAAATAATTTGACAATAACCATATATGAAACTGAAGCACCCCTTCCGAATGATTCGGAGGGGGTGCTTTTTATGCTTTTTACGCTCCGCTCCCGGATCTTAGCTGCTCCTCGTCTAGCGATGGGGGGACATCACCTTAACGATTCAGTTACATTAGGGTCAAAATCAGCCACAATCAACATATCCATGTGTCTGGCGTTTCGGAGAAGATATTGCACAAAACTTTCTTTAAACCAAGTTTGCCATAAAGGTTTCCTGGACTGGCCAATGATAAGCTGAGTCGTCTTCACGCCGTTCATTCTATCCAACAAGTGGCGATGAATGTTAGTGTTTCGGGTCTTTTCGGCCACCTCCATGACTCCGCCGAGCCGTTCGGTTAAATGACGAAGGGCTTCCAGCCGCTTCTTCTCTTCCGGTGTCAGCGCAGATCCGCAATGCACGTAATGAACGAACCATTCCGCCTTTAGACGGTACGCGATCCGGAAGCCGCGGCGAATCAAACGTTCGGCTCTTGGTTCCAGATCAACGCAGACGAAAATAACTTCACGCCGGCTCCACGGTCCGCGCAAGGCGACGTCCCGATCCCAGGCTTCCAGCCGCTCGTCCACGTCATCGGCGATTTCACGAAGGGCCAGCTCGCGAAGTGCGATCAAATTGCCGATCTTAAAAAAGGATTCCAGCGCCTGGTTAACCTTTTCAGCGGCATATATTTTTCCTGCGCGCATTCGCTCCTGCAGCATTTGCGGTGTAACATCGATAAGCTCGACTTCATCCGCCATCTTTAAGATTGCGTCCGGTACCGTCTCCCGAACCCGAACCCCGGTTAATTGGGCGACCGCATCATTCAAACTTTCGAGATGCTGCACATTTACGGTTGTGATTACGGAGATGCCGTTTTCCAGCAAGGTGATGACATCTTCGTACCGTTTGCGGTTTTTGCTGCCGGGGATATTGGTGTGCGCAAGCTCGTCAACCAGCACCACTTCCGGATGACGGGCAAGAATGGCATCCGTATCCATTTCCTCTAAAGTCGTCGACTGGTATTGAATTTTAGCACGCGGGATCATTGATAATCTGCCGATTTGTTCCCTGGTTTCCTCCCGCCCATGGGTTTCCAAGAGACCGATAACGACATCGATCCTTCGGCTTAATAGCAGATTTCCCTCCTGCAACATTTTGTAGGTCTTGCCAACGCCAGGTGCCGCACCGATATAGACTTTGAAGGAGCCCCTGCGCATGGTCTGAATTTTCTTCTCCATCTCATTGGTGGTCAACCGGTGGAATGGTTCCTCCGTTCCTTTCGCATTGGGCTTGATGGGCAAAATCCGTTCTCCTTCCTGTTCGGCGCGATCGGCCATCAGAAAAACGTCGATGTTTCTCGCTTTTCTAAGAACGCGGTTTGCGATGGAGCCTTGCCATTTTTCCTGCCAACGGCTTTTTTTGGAATGCCCCATGACGATCCGGGTTACGTTATTCCGGGTGGCATAGTTCACTAATTCGAAAGGAAGCTGTCGCAAGGTAACCAGACTCAGTTCTTCAAATTTGGCATTCACGCGTTCAACCAATTTAACAATGGAGCGTTTAAAGGTTAGCTGTTCCTTTGACATGGACTTGCCGCGCACGGTGAAAGTTACTACCATCAGGTCACCGTTCAACCGCTTGGCGATTTGTTGTCCTCTTCTTACATATAGCGAACCGTTCCAGTGATATTGGGCGGAAACGAGGATTCGTTCCGTGGCGCCGGAAGGCCCGATCAGCCCATGTTCTTCCCGATGTTTCTCCAGAGAGTCATTGACTCCCTCCGCCACGAGTCGTAAGGAGATCTCACGCAGCACGCCCAGATTTCCGCGGGTAGACATCGCCGGGTGTGCCACGTCGCCGAGCACTCCTTCCTCGATTCGCTTTAGAATGGTTTCCGGCGATACATCTATCAGGCGTACTTCATCCGCAAGTTCCAGAGTGTTCATGGGCACCGTATCATCCGCTCGGATCCCCGTCATTTGGAAAATAAGCTCACCGGCTCCGGCCAGCTCATAAACGTTGATCGTCGTAATTATGCTGATCCCGTGGTCCATCAAATATCGGATATCTTCCAGACGCGTGGAAAAAAGCGCACCATTGCGGTTACGATGGGCCAATCCGTCAACCAGCAGCACCTCGGGATTTCGTTTCAACAAATCTTCCAGAGGGAGGTCCTTCTGCTCCTTGCCGTCTCTCCACCAATGGATGCTTGGGACGCGCTCTAATTCCTCGAGCTGCTGGACGGTCTCTTCCCGCTGCATAGTCGATACGGCGCTGCATACCACATCGATGCCCTGCTTTTTCAATAGGCGGCCTTCTTGCAGCATGTGGTAGGTTTTACCCGATCCGCTGACGGAGCCGATGATAATCTTCAATCGGCCTCGACGTAATTGGTAGATGGAATATAAAATTTCTTCAGGCGTTTTTCGCTTGTACGGTGTCATGGCCAACTCCTTATTCCCCCTCTGGTCCATTCCGCTATTTCGACGACCGCTCCATTAAAGCCATATTCAGCTTCAGAATGTTGACACGCTTTTCGCCAAACAATCCGAGGTCGCGTCCTTCGGTGTGTTCTTTGACGAGCTCTTTCAGAGTCTCGGACGGAACACCGGTCAAGCCGCTTATTCTCGGGATCTGTACCAGGGCTGCCGCCGGCGAAATATGCGGGTCCAGGCCGGACCCCGAGTTGGTAACGAGGTCGATCGGCAGTTCATGGATGGGCACCTCGGGATTATCGATCTTCCACTGCGCGATAAAGTCGCTTGTCCGCTTCAGCATATCAGGATTGGAAGGGCCATAGTTATTTGAACCGGAAGCCTCGGCTTTGTATTCAATACTGGATACGCGGCCATGGAACAACGCCGGATTACTGAAATTTTGTCCGATCAGTTCCGAACCGATCACCTTACCTTCCTTGTTCTTAAGCAAACTTCCATTCGCTTGGGAAGGCATTAGCACCTGGGCCAGGGCCGTGGAGGCCAGCGGGTATATGATTCCGCACAGGATGATGAGGACAGCGCTGAGTCTGACCACACTTAATAAGTAGCTTCCTTTGGATACTGGCTTCTGTTCCATGATTTCTTCATGTATATTTTTCAATGGGATCATCCTTTCCGCTTCTGAAGTGTATCTGTCTTTCTTAAATCCATAGGCTGACAATCAGATCAATGACTTTAATGCCAAGGAAAGGGACAAGAATGCCACCAAAGCCATAGACAAATATGTTCCGCCGCAACAGTTTTACCGAACTCATCGGTTTATACGACACCCCTTTCATCGCCAGCGGAATTAAAAGCGGGATAATAATGGCATTAAAGATCAGCGCCGATATAATCGCGGAGCTTGGCGAACCGAGCCCCATCACATTCAGGAGATTCATTTCCGGGATAGCCAAGGTGAACATAGCGGGAATAATGGCAAAATATTTTGCAATGTCATTGGCGATGCTGAAGGTCGTCAATGCGCCGCGCGTCATCAAGAGCTGCTTGCCGATCGCTACGACTTCAATGATCTTGGACGGATCGGAATCCAGGTCGACCATGTTGGCCGCTTCCTTGGCGGCGGAGGTGCCGCTGTTCATGGCTAGACCCACGTCAGCCTGTGCCAAGGCGGGAGCATCATTCGTACCGTCGCCTGTCATGGCAACCATCTTGCCTTCCCTTTGTTCGCGGCGAATGACTTCGATTTTATTCTCCGGCGTGCTTTCGGCAATAAAACTATCCACACCGGCCTCTGCCGCAATGGTTGCCGCCGTCAAAGGGTTATCCCCCGTGCACATAATGGTTTTGATGCCCATCTTGCGCAATTCGTCAAAACGGTCCTTCATCCCGGGTTTTACCGTATCTTTCAAATAGATCAGCCCGTAAATCCGGTTATCTACAGCCACCGCAAGCGGAGTTCCGCCTTTGCCTGCAATTTCGTTCGAGCTCTTGTCCAGGTCGCCCGGAATCTGTCCTCCCTGCAGCTGTACCCAACGTTTAACGGAATCCACAGCCCCCTTGCGAACCTTCCGGCCGTCTTTCAAATCCAGTCCGCTCATCCGTGTTTCGGCCCGAAACTCGATAAATTCTCCGTCCACTTCCCATCCGGTTTCATAGTCGTATCCGAGTTTCTTGACCAGTTCAATCACGGAACGCCCTTCCGGCGTCTCATCCTTTAGCGAGCTGATCGCCGCCCATGCGGCCAATTCCTTTTCGCTCTCCTTGACCACGGGTACGAATTCGCTGGCCATCCGATTCCCGAACGTGATGGTGCCGGTTTTGTCGAGAATCATCGTGTTAATGTCTCCTGCCGCTTCTACCGCCTTACCGGACATTGCCAGAACGTTGAACCGGGTGACCCGATCCATGCCCGCAATTCCGATGGCGGACAACAGCCCGCCAATGGTCGTCGGAATCAAGCACACCAACAGCGCAATCAGAACCGGAATTTCCAGGTTCACTCCAAGGTAAGAGGCAATCGGACGCAGCGTAACGACCACAATCAGAAAGATGATCGTTAAGCTGATTAACAGCGTGTTGAGGGCGATCTCGTTAGGTGTTTTCTGCCGCTTGGCGCCTTCAACCAAAGAAATCATCCGATCCAGGAAGGATTCGCCGGGATCGCTCGTAATCTGAACCTTGATTTCATCACTAACGACTCTCGTACCCCCGGTGACCGAATTGAAGTCACCGCCGGCCTCTTTAATAACGGGTGCCGATTCCCCCGTAATCGCCGACTCGTCTACCGAAGCCAGCCCTTCAATGACTTCCCCGTCGCCGGGAATCCATTCTCCTTGAGCGACAAGCACGATATCGCCTTTGCGCAATTCCGAGGAGGCGACCGTCTTGATCGCATCGCCTACCAGTTTGTTTGCGGTAATATCTTGCTTCGTTCTCTTTAGCGTATCCGCTTGCGCTTTACCTCGCCCTTCCGCGAGGGCTTCCGCAAAGTTAGCGAACAATACCGTCACCAGCAGGATGATAAACACCGCGATATTGAATCCTACCGATTCTTCCGCATCGAAATAACCCGGGGCCAGAACCATCAGCAGGACCAGAATCGTCCCCATTTCGACTACGAACATAACCGGATTCTTGATTAAAGAGATCGGATTCAGTTTTAGAAAACTGTCTTTGATTGCACTTCGTATGATCGGGCCGCTCAACAGCCGCTTTTTTTGTACCGTATTCATCTCTGTTCTCCCTCTCTCTACCGTAGTGTCAAATGTTCCGCTATCGGCCCTAGCACGATGACCGGCAAGAACGTTAAAGCGCCAATGATCAGTACCGTGCCGATCAAGATTCCGGTAAAGAGGCCGTTATCCGTACGGAAGGTGCCGGCCGTTTCCGGTACGGGCTGTTTGCGGAGCAGGGAACCGGCAACGGCCAGCATGGCAATCATGGAAATGTAGCGCCCCAGCAGCATGACAAGTCCGGTCGTCATATTCCAGAACGTGTTGTTGTCGGCCAGTCCTTCAAATCCCGAGCCATTGTTGGCGGCGGATGAGGCGTATTCGTACAAGACCTGCGTCAATCCGTGATAGCCGGGATTGCTGATCGAGCCTTGCCCGAGGTCCGTCAGGAAGGACGCGGCCGTCGGTGCCAGAATAATCAGAGGATGAATCAGAATCGCGATCGCGATCAGCTTCATTTCCCGGGCTTCGATTTTGCGGCCAAGGAACTCCGGTGTCCGGCCTACCATCAGTCCGCATAAAAAGACCGCGAGAATGGCGTACATCAGCATATTAATCAGCCCCACGCCCTTGCCCCCGAAGACGTTGTTCAGCATCATCAGAGCCAGCGGAGTAATTTGTCCGAGCGGTGTTTGGGTGTCGTGCATATTGTTGACGCTGCCGGTAGTCGCCGCGGTAGTCACGGCAGTAAACAAGGAAGATTGCGCAATGCCGAAGCGAACCTCTTTCCCCTCCATACTGCCTTGAGACGCATCGATTCCCATGGCATGGATCGCCGGGTTTCCTTTGCTTTCCGCATAGAAGTTCAAGGACAGCAGCAGGACGAACAGGATCATCATGGCGCTGAATATGCCCCAACCTTGCCGTTTGTTCTTGGCAAACAAACCATACATGTATGGAAGAGATGCAGGCAGCATCCACATCGACAGTATTTCAATCACGTTGGTCAGCGGTGACGGATTTTCAAACGGATGTGACGAATTGGCTCCAGTAAATCCGCCGCCGTTCGTTCCGAGATGCTTAATGGATTCCAGGGAAGCGACCGGCCCAACCGCGATCTGCTGACTCTGTCCTTCAAGCGTCGATACTTCCAGCGTAGGCTGCAGCGTTTGCGGGACTTTCAGCGCTACAAGAGTCAGTGCAACGAGTAAAGCCAGCGGAAGGAATATCCGTGTATGGGACTTAACGAAGTCCTGGAAAAAGTTGCCCAGGGTCTTTTTGCCCGTAACGCCTCTTACAAAAGCGACTGCCACGGATAATCCGCTCGCCGCGGAAGTGAACATCAACATGGTGATGACGGCCATCTGCGAGAAATAGGAGAGTCCCGTTTCTCCGCTATAATGCTGCAAATTGGTATTGGTGATAAAGCTGATCACCGTATTGAACGAAAGGCTCTGATCCATTCCGCCCATGCTGTTCGGATTCAGCGGAAGTCCGCCCTGCAGGCGGAGAATTAAATATCCAAACGCTACAAGCACGATATTGGTCGATAAAAAACTGATCGTATACTTCTTCCAGGACATGCCTTCCAGTTTTTTTAAGCCGCCTAATTTATATATTCCTCGCTCGATCCCCCCAAAGATCCGGTCACTCCGGTTCGGCTCATTGGAAAATGTATAATACAAATAAGTGCCGAGCGGTTTAACAAGCAGCAGCAGTATAGCGATAACTGCGATGATTTGCACAATACCCACGAATGGCTCCTCCTTGATTTAGGCAAGCTGTCGCCTAATGGTTTCTTTTTGGAAATATTCTTTGTGATGCTTAGAATTTCTCCGGATGGATCAAGGCGTAGACCAGATAGAGAAACAAAAACAAGGTTACTGCAATAACCACGATCATTGTTTATTCCCCCCTTTATCGTCAACAACACGTTCGCACCAACCCGCAAACGCATAGAACAGACCGAAAATCGCGGCCAATGCCGTAACCATGTACAAATCCATCATTTTCTTCATCTCTCCTCCCATCGAAATCGGTGCTGGTTTAACCCTCTGTCCATAACCTATCTCCCTCACCGGCGTATATTTTCTCTTTCCGACATTCAGCGTATCACTCCCGCCATTAGTTTAGGATTAGGGTTTGCGGCAAAGGATTAAGATCATCTAAAGATTTCCGCTAACACAAAAAAACCATGCTCCGTAGGAGCATGGCTGCTGAATTTCAAATCTTTCATAGAGTTCTATACTTCATCATTGACTTGCAACATTCGATACCCGATTCCGATATGCGTTTGAATATATTTATGCTGGAAAGGGGGTTTTTCTATTTTTTTTCTCAAGGTCGCCATAAAAACTCGCAGGCTGGAGACGTCGTAGGGGTGGCTGCCCCAGATCTCGTGCAGGATGTGGTTGTGGGTCAACACCTTCCCGACATTTTTGGCCAGCAGACATAGGAGCTTATACTCGCTAGGCGTCAGGTGGACTTCTTCTTCCTCCAGCCATACGCATCCCGCAGCGTAGTCGATTTTCAGAGGGCCGTTAATAAATTGGGAAGCCTCCTTAAGAAGCTTGTCACTGTCATACCGGGCTCGCCGCAAACTAACCCGCAGTCTTGCAAGCAGTTCTTCCACACTGAAGGGCTTGGTCAAGTAATCGTCCGCCCCGGCATCCAGCGCCTCAATTTTATCCCGATCCTCACTTCGCGCACTGACGACGATAATGGGCAGGTTGGACCAGGCTCGCACTTTTTTTATAATTTCCACCCCGTCCATGTCCGGCAATCCTAAATCCAGGATCATGATATCAGGTGGTCTGGATACCGCCTCCAGAATCGAGGCTTCGCCCGTTTCAGCCGCGTGATAGCGATATCCTTGCGTCTCCAGCGTAGTCGTGATCAGCTTGCGGATCGGCTTGTCGTCTTCCACGACAAGTATAAAAGGGCTATTCATAAACGCTTACCTCCTCAGACTGCAGCGTGAAGTAAAATACGGTTCCCTGGGGAAAACGGTCTCTGACACCTATCGTACCGCCATGGGCGCTCACAATCGATTTGCATAGAGAAAGCCCGAGCCCTAACCCGCGATGCCCGTCTCCGCGTATATTATCCGCCGTATAAAACATTTCGAACAATTTGGCCTTCGCCTCTTCCGCGATTCCCGGCCCATCATCGGAAACTTCTACTACGACCCTATCGTTGTCGCGCCTTGCCGATATCGTAATATGCGACCCGGTATGCGTGTACTTGATTGCGTTATCCACGAGATTGATCAGCACTTGCACGATTAATCGGGTGTCCATCCGGGCCATAATCCATTCGTCCTCCAACACCGTTTGAATAATATGGTTATCTTTGCTGCGATTCACGTGGAGCAAGGCTTCGGCGATGACCTCCTCCATTAATTCGGCCTGTAAATTCAGATTTATAGTGCCGTTGTCCATCCGGCTGATGGAGAGTAGATTCTCCACCAAAAGAATCAGCCACATGGCATCGTCATAGATGTCCGTGTACAGGCTGGTTCTTTGTTCTTCGCTCAGCATCCCCGAGTTACCGATAAGAATGCCGGCGTTACCGGAAATGCTCGTAAGCGGGGTCCGTAAATCATGGGAAATTTGCCGGAGCAGATTGGCGCGCAGCTGTTCCTGACGGATTTGCATGAAGATTTCCTTCTGTTGGTCGTTCAACCGCTCCTTCTCCAGCGCGAGCGCGCATTCTCCCAGCATGGCAATCGTCAGGCTTTGTTCGAACACATCCAGGGGGTCCTCCCGATCCATCACGATAGCCGCAACCGCAAAGACCGAATCCCCCCCGCGAACCGCATGATACAAGCAATGGGCGTCGGAAAAGGTCTCCGTGGTCGCCCCGGCCCGTTTATTGTTTTGGTACACCCATTCCGCTACCGCATGCTCATTTTCTCCAGTATAGATTTGTGGATCAACCGCCGATCCTCTCTTTGGAAAGATAAGCGGCTCGCTTAGCCCCTCATGCCGAACGGAATAAAAAATGATCGTTCTGTCCAGCAGTTTAACCAATTGAATGGCCGTTTCATCGATAATTGCCGAGGAGTCCGTGGCCTGTTGCAGCTTCCGGCTCGTTTCCAGAAGCACTTCCGTACGATAGGCTTTTTGCGCGGATTGCATGGCTTGTTCTCTTACTCTCATGGTCAGCGTACTCATGACGAATGATGCCACCAGCATCACCAGAAAAGTAACCGGGTAGCCGGGATCGTACGCCCGCAGGGAATAGTAAGGCTCAGTAAAGAAAAAATTGAACACGATTACGCTCATAATCGAACATATTGCGCTGTATAGCCGCCCTTTGGTGACCGTTGCGTTCAAGAGGACACCGAGGATGTACACCGTAATAATGTTCGCTTCTCGGAAGCCCAGATGATTGAACCATGCTCCAACAAGAGTACATGCGGCCAAAATGGAAGCGGTCTTGCCCATATCCGCCAAAGAAAACGCCGGAGACTTCAGGTAAATGGCCGATTTTTTATGGAACACAGGCTCGGAATAAGGAATGATATACGTCTCGATATTGGGGACCAGGTCGATTAACTTGTCCACTACCGTTGATTTTGCGAACCCTCTCTTTTGGCGGGGAGAGCGGCCCAATACAATTTTCGATACATGGCTCGTTTTTGCATATTCCGCAATCTGTCCCGAAATATCATCTCCATATACCGTAGCGATTTTGGCGCCCAACTGCTCGGCCAATCTCAGATTTTCTCTCAGACCGATTTTGTTTTTTTTCGTTACCGGTTCGGTTTCCGGCGTCTCTACAAATAAAGCCGTGAATTGGCCGTGGAAAACCTCGGCCATCCTTGCCGCTGTACGGATCACTTTTTTGTTGGATGCGGACGAGGACAGGCAAACCAGTATATGATCTTTCCCTGAAAATTCATTTCTGCTATTTTTAGCGCCGATCTGGAGCGCAATCCGGTTCAATTGAGCTGCCGTTTGTTGCAATGCCATTTCCCGCAAAGCATTCAGCTTCTCATTCGTAAATAAATGCGCATTTGTTTGTTCCGTCTCCCGATCGCTATAAATCTTCCCCTTCAGAAAACGGACAATTAACGTTTCGGGTTCAATATCGACGAATTCCACCTGATCGGCACATTCAAATACGCTGTCCGGAATGCGTTCCTTCACGGACATCCCGGTAATGGAGGCGACGGTATCCGCCAGACTTTCGATTTGCTGGACATTCATCGTTGTGTACACGTGAATTCCTGCCCGAAGAAGCTCTTCCACGTCCTGGTATCTTCTTTTGTGACGATTCCCTGCCGCATTGGTATGCGCCAGATCGTCAACCAGGATGAGACCGGGTTTTCTTTGAAGGGCGTGATCCAGTTCGAATTCTTGAAAGCCAAGGCCGTCGTTTGCGTTTCCCGTATGGGGCAACATCTCTAAGCCTTTAAGGAGAGCCGCCGTATCGGGACGAGCATGTGGGTTAACATATCCGGCAACCACATCCACTCCGTCTTCTTGCGCCGCATGGCCGGCTTTCAGCATAGCGTAAGTTTTGCCTGTCCCCGGCGCGTAGCCGATAAATATCTTCAGCTTTCCTCTACTTCCCGGTGTTTTGCCAGTTATCTGTGTCCGTGCAAATGCTGACTCCATCGGTGACGTAGCCATCCTCATGCCTGCTTTCCATGAATCTTTATTGTAAGTTGTTCCTTGTTTTGTAAGTATATCATGAGCCGTATCAGTATCGTGTTACAACTTCGACTGCGGCATTAAGAAGATATAAAGATTTATGGTTAGACGACTTACTCCCAAAGATGCTGTTTTTCCTGGAATATCTGGTAAAATTAAAGTCGAACGCCTAACTTAAATATATGGGAAACCGCAGGTGAGCGAAGTTGATTATTAGCGCCAGCAGAAGAACGGATATCCCGGCCTTTTTCGGAGAATGGTTTATGCGCAGAATTGCCGAAGGGTATTTTTACCGGGTGAATCCGTTTAATTACAAGCAGGTGACGGCCTTTAGCCTATTGCCCGAAGATGTGGACGGCATGGTGTTCTGGACTAAAAACCCCAAACCGTTCATAAGGCATTTGTCTCTATTGGACGATAAAAGTTACATGTACTATTTTCAATACACGCTCAATGATTACCCGGAGATTTTTGAACCTAATTTACCTCCTGCTGCGAGCCGCGTGGACTATTTCCGCGAGTTAAGCGAGCGGCTTGGGGCAAACCGGGTCATCTGGAGATACGATCCGATCATCATCAGCAATATCACCCCGGTGGAGTACCATCTTGAACGCCTGGAACGTTTAGCTGCCCAATTGAAGGGGTACACCCATCGGTTGGTGATAAGTTTCCTGGATTATTACGGGAAAACGGTGGCGAAATTCAATAAACTGCAGCAAAACCATGCGGTGTTATACACCGATATTACTTTGCCCGATTACAGAGAACAGCTAAATGAATTTGCCAAGAACATAAGCCTTATTGGAGCGGCTCAGGGTATATCCGTAGAGACTTGCTCGGAAGCCGCCGATTTGGATCACTGCGGAATTCGTCACGGCAGTTGTATTGATGCCCGGCTCCTCTCGAGTATCATCGGGCGGGATCTGGACGATGCCAAAGATAAGAATCAGCGGGATACTTGTCTTTGCACCGCAGCGGTAGACGTGGGCGTGTACAATACATGCAAGTTTAACTGTCGGTATTGTTATGCGGTTCAAAGCGAAAACGCCGTGGCCAAAACTTTGCAGAACCATTTCATTGACAGCCCGTCCCTGATCTACTCATACAGTGGGGATTTGGAAGTTCACGGGAAAAAGTAACTCTCATCGTGGTGTGATTTTGGCCAAAGCGAATCTCGACTATACCTCATTTAAGAGCTGCGATGTATCTTACTCCAAATGGCCGGAACATACCGATCCGCCCCGAACCGGCGCAATACGACTGGAGGAAGGAGAACGCTATGATCATCCGACGACTTAATCCCAAAGATGCGAAACTGTACAGAGCGATCCGGCTGGAAGCGTTGCAAACGGCCCCGGAAGCTTTCGGCTCAAGCTATGACGAGGAAAAACAATATCCATTGGAACTGTACGAAAGGCGCTTTCAAGAGGAGTACTCCGCCACGTTCGGTGCATTTTTGGAGGAGCAACTTTGCGGAGTGGTCACCTTAGTCAGAGAACAAAGAAATAAATTGAAGCACCGGGCCAATATTTACGGCGTTTACGTATCCCCTCAAACACGGGGCCGCGGGATCGCCAAAAAGTTAATGCTGGAAGCGATTCGGAAGGCGGAGGACATGGGAGGAGTTGAACAGATTCATCTCTCTGTCGTCACCAGCAACGAGGCGGCCGGGAAACTCTATCGATCGCTTGGATTCGAGACTTACGGTGTCCAGAAGAAAGCTTTAAAAATAAATGATTCTTATTACGATGAAGAGCTGATGTGCTACCCAATCCACGGAGATGGATCGATCGGCCGTTAAGGAAGTGAAGCCACCGGTGTGGAACAAGTATAAAAGCAGCGGCACGTGGTACGGACCCGTTTCGGACTGCGATGTTCTACAAATTAGAGAGAGTATGGTACGCGCAAAAACGGAAAAAGAGCTTTTACGGCTCCTTTTGGAACTATTCAAGTGGGGCGATTTTTCGCAAAAGCCGCTTTTCATTGAACTGTTGAACCATACGGAAGACGAAGTGGTGTTGCATTTGGGCATCAGGGTTTTTTGCTCGATCTGCACACATGAGGATTTACGGGATTCGAACAACCTGTACTTCCTGGGGGGTGCCGAGGCCGAGGCCGTTCGGGTTTTTGCGTCGGCAGCCGAGTCCACGCTTTCCCTGGAGGCCATCCCGTATCTTTTGGCTTTGCTTGAGCAGTGGGATGGGCATGCCGATATTTCGAGGGCGCTCCGGGACTCGATCGATGCTATTACGGATTGCCGAAAAGTGGCGGGAGACCGGGCCACGATCGATGAGCTCGGGCAGGCCTATGTCGAATACACTGAAACGTTGGATACGCAAAAATACTACTACCGCACCAAACCGGCGTTTCCCGGAGATTTGACAAAAGTCCTCATGCAACGGGTCTTCATGGCGGCGAATCAGGGACAGCCGCTCGACATGGACCAAATCCCCGCACTACTGTCGATTTGGTCGGGTGAGAAAGTGCCCGGGGAATCACATACGGTGATCCACTCGGGCAACTATCAACACTTTGTAGCCTATGTACAAAACCTGGCAAAAAGACCGTGGGAAAAAGGCGCGAAGTATTTTTACGGGCATCAACTCTAATCAGTCCATAAAGATGGTCGTAACGAGCCGGACATCGATAAGCAGAGAAGCGCCTGCCGGAAATTTGAAGGTCGCCACCGCCCCCTCCGTAAAATAGACAAGGAAGGTATAAGCCTCCTGGTTATGGATTTCCCCTTCTCCCATAACGCCCCGGATTTGTTCCATGGAGATGTCGAAGGGGGCGGGCACGGTAATGGCATAAATGCAGCCATCGCATAATTCCATTTGAAAGCTTCCGAAATCGCAGTGATCGCCCTCCACGGCAAGAGGAGACTTCGGGCCGTCGTTTTCTTGCATAAATGACGGAGCTTCTCCGCCAAGGATAAAATCCCGGTAAGTGTGGTTGTGGAAAGACTCGCGAATTTCCTCCATCCATGTTTGGAAGCCCAGGTCTTCCGCAAGCCGAATCGGCTCGTAACTCATGGCCCGTGCTATGACTTCTTCCGGCTCCAAGTCCTCCCAATAAACGAGGTCGGACACGCCCGGCATAGGTACGTTGGCCTCAAGCAGTTGCAGATAGAACATCGATTCTCCATGAGAGATCTCGCTGTCCTTCAGCCGCCGTACAATCTCCACCAATTCCTCCCGAGTAATGTCGGGCACGCGCCGGGGCTCGGGGCTGCACGCTTCCTCGATCAAATCTTCCAGAGACATCGACCTCCAGTAGTTGGCGAAAACGTAGACATCATAATTCCGGCCTGTCGCTTTATTAAATGCGGCAATTTCTTTTCCGGCCTCTTTCCCCTCGTCAAGGAGGGCTTCAATCCGCTCAATCTCTTGTTGCAGTTTGGATTTAAACGCGGCATCCCGCTGCAGGGGACGCAGGCATTCTCGCAGTTCGATGGGGTTCACGTCCTTTGGGTTTAATCGGCCGACAACTTCCGGCGTTTTCTGACTTATCGTACCATATAGTGGTATGGTCTCATAAGGAGTTGAATCGAATTCGGAGGAAATCTTCATGAGGCCGACAAATCAAAAATACCTGCGGATTTGCACGTATTCCTAAATCAATGAAGCGGCAATCTAGACCGTGAGGCCATTTGTGACCATTCATATCACCTGAGTATGGACACGTCCCGTATTGAATTGCGGGAATGAACTGGATATAGTAGTACAATAGGATACAATGTATTAATGTATTAGAGAATGGAGAATCCAGAAATGCCGGATCAAATCAGGGCCAAAATCGTGATGACGAGCCGCCAGGACGGGGATGAAACCGTTCAGGAACTGACGGGAGAGGTTTTTGCCCGGGGAGATACGGCCTATATCCGATACGAAGAGCCGGAACGGGGACCTAAGGGCGGGACGACGCGGACCATGGTCAAAATCTCCGGCGGAACGTTGAAAATCATGCGCCACGGTGAAGTTGAATCGGAACAGAATTTTCAGGTCGGACGCAAGTTGCCCGGTTTTTACCGCTCGCCTTTTACGACGTTTAACCTGTCCACGCATACGAAAACGCTGGAATCCCGATTGGATGGCGCGTTTGGACATATCGCTTGGGAATACGATTTGTACGTGTACGACGAATTATCGGGACATTTCGCCATTAGCTTACATATACAGGAGGATATTTCAAGATGACAGTAAATCCATTGGAACAGATCAATCAGGCTTTAAAAGAAGCCATCCTTGACGCCATCGTCGGCGCGGGACTCGCCCAGCGGGAAGAAACCCCGGCCATCGTACTGGAGGTGCCGAAGGATAAGGCGCACGGCGACCTGGCCACCAACGCGGCCATGCAGCTATCCCGCATCGCCAAGAAGAATCCGCGCCAAATTGCCGAGGACATCGTCGGCCACTTGGATTACGCCAAGGCGGGCATCGAGAAGGCCGAAATCGCGGGGCCCGGTTTCATTAACTTTACGCTCGGCAAAAGCTACCTTTATCCCGTCATCGGCGAGGTGTACCGTCAAGGCGAGCATTACGGCCGGGTCTCCAAAGGGAACGGGCAGAAGATCCAGGTCGAATTCGTGAGCGCCAACCCGACGGGAAGTTTGCATCTGGGACATGCCCGTGGAGCCGCCGTAGGCGACGCGCTGTGCAATGTGCTTGATTTTGCGGGCTACGAGGTAACCCGGGAGTACTATATTAATGATGCGGGGAATCAGGTCGTAAACTTGAGCAAGTCGATCGAAGCCCGTTATTTGCAGGAGCTGGGACAAGACGCCGAAATGCCGGAGGACGGTTACCACGGCGAAGACATCAAGGGCTTTGCCAAAGAACTCGTCGCGGAGAAAGGGGACGCTCTGCTGTCCATGTCCGCGGAGGAGCGGGCCGCCTTCTTGCGGACCTATGGTCTGGAAAAAGAACTCGCCAAGATCAAACGCGATCTGGGCCGCTTCCGCGTCGGCTTCGACGTGTGGTTCAGCGAGACTTCGCTGTATGAGAACGGGCAGGTCGAGGCATCCCTGAAGGAGCTCAGCGACAAAGGCCAAACCTATGAGCAGGACGGAGCCGTTTGGCTGCGGACGACCGACTACGGCGACGACAAAGATCGCGTGCTCGTCAAGAACGACGGAACGTATACGTACCTGACGCCGGATATCGCCTATCACCGGAACAAATATGACCGCGGCTTCGACCGGATGATCAATATTTGGGGCGCCGATCACCACGGCTATATTCCGCGCGTCAAGGCCGCCATGCAGGCCATCGGAAACGACCCGGACAAGCTGACGGTGCTGATCGCCCAGATGGTCAGCCTGTTCCAGGACGGCGAGAAGGTAAAAATGTCCAAGCGGACCGGCAAGGCCGTGACGATGGTGGATCTGATGGACGAAGTGGGCGTCGACGCCATCCGCTATTTCTTCACGATGCGGAGTATGGACTCGCATCTGGATTTCGATATGGATCTCGCGATTTCGACATCGAACGAGAACCCGGTTTATTACGTGCAGTATGCGCATGCCCGCATCTGCAGCATTTTCCGTCAGGCCGAGGAACAGGGCGTCGCGATTCCTTCACCGGAGCAGGTGAACCTGGGCGAGCTGACGGCGGAGCACGAGTACGACCTGCTGCGCAAAATGGGCGAGTTGCCGGAGGAAATCGCCGTAGCGGCCGAGAACTACGCTCCGCACCGCCTTGTGCGCTATGTGTACGAGCTGTCCGCCATGCTGCACAGCTACTACCGAGCGGAGCGGGTCATTACCGAGGACGCGGAGCAAACGGCCGCGCGCCTCGTGCTGCTCGGTGCCGTTCGCACCGTGATCGCGAACGTACTGAAGCTCATCGGCGTGTCCGCGCCGGAGCGTATGTAGCAAGCAGCCCCCGGCCTAAGCGGCGGGGGCTGCCCGAAAGCCGTCAGGGTCTGGACTTCCCTGACGGCTTTTTGCCGGCTGCGGCGGACCTTGCGCGCAGCAGCCGGGCGGCGTGGACCTCCCCGGGGCCGGACTTGGCTCCCGGGGAGGGCAGGGCGCGCGCGGTGCGGCGCAGCCGCCGCTTGATCTCGCCCGGCGTGAGCCCCGGGCGGAGCGCCAGCAGCAGCGCGATCGAGCCGCTGACGTGCGAGGTGGCCATCGAGGTCCCGTTCATTTCGCGGTACCCGCCGCCGAGCCAGCACGACTTGATCTTTTCGCCGGGCGCATAAATGTCGATGCGCGGTCCGTGGTTGCTGAACGGGGCGACGCGCCCGTCACGACCGGTCGCCCCGACGGAGATCGTATGGGGATACCGGGCGGGGTAGTCGACGCTGCGGTTTTTTTTATCGTTGCCCGAGGAGGCGACGACGACGATTCCCGCCTGATAAGCCCGGCGGATCGTGTTTTGCAGCGACAAGCTTTTGTTCTTCATGCCAAAACTCATATTAATAATATGCATGCGGTTTTGGACGCACCAATCGATGCCGAGGATAATATCGGATACATAGGCGGATCCGTTGTGGTCAAACGCCTTGACCGGATAGATCAGGGACCGGGGCGCTACGCCCATCATCCCCCGGGAGCCGCCCGAGGCTGCGATGGTTCCCGCGATATGCGTGCCATGGCCGTTATCGTCATAAGGGAGACTCATCTGGTTCAAGATATTTACGCCCCGGGCCAGGGAATTCCGGAGATCGGGGTGGCTGAAATCGGCCCCCGTGTCGATAACTCCGATCCGGATCTGGTTGCCGGTGGAGACCGACCAGGCGTCGGGGGCGCCGATCCGCCGGACTCCCCAAGGAACCCCCGTGGGGCTGTCCTTGCTCGGTGTCGCGGCGTGAACCGAGACCCGGACATCTTCCTCGACGAGAAGACCGTACCGTTCCCGGATTCCTCTATCCGGTGCCATAGGGCACACTAGGGCTTGAAGCAAGGCGGAGACCCGCACCCGGCGCAGAGCCGGATCGTGGTTTCTCCGCCTCCGCAGCTGGCGCGCCATTTCGGCAAATATCGCCGGGTGCGTAAAGCGGATAATATGTCGACCGCTTTTTCCGGAGGTGTCAATGTGGTCATTCAAATACCGCAGGAAGCTGGAGTAATCCATTCAGGGTAGCCCTCCTGACGAAGCGTGTTGCAGTATTGTATGACAGCGTCCCACGCTCGGTATGGGGAAGTGGCCCTTCTCCCGGCAAAATGGGCAGCTCGGTGTCCGCCGAAGGATAGGCATCCCTGGATTTGTAAAGTTGGGCTATACCATACCGTGTCAAAGCGGGAAAATGGACATAGGATAAGGTGAAGGCCGCCTATGGCTTTCACCATCTTCCGCGGGGGCGCAGGCTTCCTCCGAAGCGGATACAGTCATGAGGCGAAGAGCCCCGCTCTTCGTCTCTTCGCCATGAACGGACACGGTTTGGGCACAACTAAAAAACTTGCTTTTTAAAGGCAAATAAGGTTTACTATTTTGTGATATGGATATGTTAGTTAGGAAATCAACCTTTTTGTGAAATTGCGTGAGAGGAAGTGTCCGTTTCGTGAGTACCCCGCTCAATTTGAAAATCGACCCGGAGAAAGTGCACGAAATCCCGATGGTCGACTTGGCCTTTATGATCTTGAAGGCGGCGAATACGCCGTATTATTACCGCGACCTGATGAACGAGGTAGCCAAACTCCGCGGCATGTCGGAGGAAGAAATCAACGAAGCGATCGCTCAGCTATACACCGAGATTAACATCGACGGCCGTTTCGCCTGCGTCGGCACCAACCTGTGGGGCCTGAAGCGCTGGTATCCGATCGAACGTTCGGAGGATCCGGTAGGGAACTCCAAGCGTCCGCGCATCATTAACGATGACGACGATGATCTGGATGACGATGTATTTGCCGAGGAAGAAGAGGATACCTTCGCATCGGACGAAGAAGATGACGATTTCGACGCGGTCGATGAGGATTCGGACGACGATCTGTTCTCCGATGATGACGAAGAAGATGTCGAGGAAGTCGAAGACGACGCTCTGCTGGACGACGAAGATCTGGATGAGGACGAAGATCTGGAGGAAGACGCCGACGAAGAGGACGACTTTGATGACGAAGACGATTCGGATCGATAACAAGCCACAGGCTAAATAAGCTCAATCTCTTCACTTTTTTGCCTTTTTACCTTCTCTTGACACAGGGGGAGGTAACGGGTAAACTATTGCATGGGCTTATGATTCAAACCTATAAATGTATGTAAATAAAAAGTGCCCCGACTTGTTCGGGTGTCACTTTTTTGTTTTTTTATGCCTATTTTTGCTATGTTTTGCAGCGGAATGGGTTACGCTACGCTATATTGATCTAAAGTCGCCTGAAAGCAACCCGTAACTAATTTAGGAGGTTTTTGAACTGTGGCAAAATATATTTTCGTGACAGGCGGGGTCGTATCCTCCCTGGGCAAAGGGATTACGGCCGCCTCGCTCGGCAGGCTGCTTAAGAACAGAGGTCTGAAAGTAACGATTCAAAAGTTCGACCCTTACATCAACGTCGATCCGGGAACGATGAGTCCTTATCAGCACGGGGAAGTCTTCGTGACGGACGATGGTGCGGAAACGGACCTGGACCTGGGCCATTACGAGCGGTTTATCGATATCAACCTGTCCAAGAACAGCAACGTAACGACGGGTAAAGTCTATTCCTCCGTTATCGGCAAGGAGCGCCGCGGGGAGTATTTGGGCGGAACGGTTCAAGTTATTCCGCATATCACCAACGAGATTAAAGAGCGTGTCTTCCGCGCCGGCCGCGAAGCGGGCTCCGATGTGGTCATTACGGAGATCGGCGGGACGGTCGGCGATATCGAGAGCCTGCCGTTTTTGGAGGCGATCCGCCAAATCAAGAGCGATATCGGACGAGAGAACGTGATGTACATTCACGTCACGTTGATTCCATATATTAAAGCTGCCGGCGAGGTCAAGACCAAACCAACGCAGCATAGCGTTAAAGAGCTCCGCAGCATCGGCATTCAACCGAACGTCATCGTATGCCGGACGGAGCACGAGCTTTCGGACGACATGAAGGCGAAAATCGCTCTGTTCTGCGACATCGATCCGAACGCCGTCGTGGAATGCCGCGATGCCGACACGCTTTATGAGGTGCCGCTGAATCTGCGCGACGAGGGGCTCGACGAGATCGTGGTGAACCATCTCAAGCTCACGACTCCTGCGCCGGACATGACCGAGTGGGAAGGGCTCGTAGAGCGGATCAGCAAGCTGGAGAAGTCCGTGGAGATCGCGATCGTCGGGAAGTACGTCGCTCTGCACGATGCTTACTTGAGCGTGGTAGAATCGCTTTCCCATGCCGGATTCGATGCGAACGCCGATGTGAAAATTCGCTGGGTGAACGCGGAGGAAGTAACGGAAGAGAATGTACACGAGCAACTGAAGGGCATCGGCGGCATTCTGGTGCCGGGCGGCTTTGGAGACCGCGGCATCGAGGGGAAAATTACAACGATCCGCTATGCGCGTGAGAACAAAATTCCTTTCTTCGGCATTTGCTTGGGTATGCAGGTTGCCGTGATCGAATACGCTCGGTCCGTGGTCGGTCTCCAGGGCGCCAACAGCTCGGAGATCAACCCGTCTACCGAATATCCGGTCATCGACTTGCTTCCGGAGCAGAAGGATATCGAAGATCTGGGCGGTACCATGCGCCTTGGGCTCTATCCGTGCAAGCTGCAGCCGGATTCTCTGGCCATGCAGTGTTATGATGATGAGCTCGTATACGAAAGACACCGGCATCGCTATGAGTTCAACAACTCTTTCCGCGAAGCGATCGAATCGGCCGGGCTGCGCATTTCCGGGACTTCTCCGGACGGCCGCCTTGTGGAAATCGTCGAGCTGCCGGGACATCCGTGGTTCCTGGCGGTACAATTCCATCCGGAATTCACCTCCCGGCCGACGCGTCCGCAACCGTTGTTCCGCGAATTCGTCAAGGCTTCCATCGCTCATCAGTCCTGATCTCGTCGGAGGGTTTCCGACGGTAGCCGGTTCCACCTTTTGCTAACTCCTTAGTCTTTATGTTTTTTAAGTCTCTTTTTTCCAGATTAGAAGGGAATTCCAAGACAAAGGCGAATAATTACATTACAAGATTATAAGGGTGGACTTGTAGGAGGGCTACGACGTGGAAGAGAAAAAGGTGTTGATTGTCGACGATCAGAACGGAATCCGCATTTTGCTTATGGAAGTGTTCAGCAGCGAAGGGTATAAGACTTATCAGGCTGCCAACGGCAAGCTGGCTCTGGAAATTGTGCGCAGCGATGCGCCCGACCTCGTGCTTCTCGACATGAAGATCCCGGGCATGGACGGGCTGGAAATCCTCAAACACATCAAAGAAGTCAATCCCGAAATCAAGGTCATTATGATGACGGCTTATGGAGAGCTGGACATGATTAAGGAAGCCACCGAGCTGGGCGCGTTGATGCATTTTACCAAGCCGTTTGATATCGATGAAATGCGTTCGGCCGTAAACATGCAGCTGAAAGGAGCCGCTTCTCTTTAGGCGGCATGGAAGTCAAAGCGAATAAGACCTTCATTAGCAGGTAGGGTGTGAGATGACCCGGACCTCTAATGAAGGTCTTTTTTTATGGCCGGCTTGAATCCTTGGGACAGACTGTAACTTGTGCAGCGGCAAAACTAATCCATATTTTATCCGTTTTATAGTATGAAAGATTGGTATTGGATGTTCAATTCGCGTATGTTCCTGAGCTGTCTAAACTGCAGAATAAGGGGGGCCAAAGTGAAAAAAATTCAATTTATATTTTTTGTTTTATTAGGTGTAACGATTCTATTTGTAACCGCCTTATATAAGGCTAAAGACGCGACGGTTAGCGCCCAGAGTCAGGTGGTTGAAGCGGCCGACAGGATAACTTCAGGAAAAGTCGAATATATGAAAGCATCAAATTCTAAAACAAATTATACTGTGCATGTTCGTGATAAAGTCCATCTGATGGAAGTGAGTGAAACTTATCTGGATGGGGAGCTTCAAACTAAAATAGTTGTATCCGAGGGCGGGAAGAGGGTAACTTCTATTGGGAGAGATCACGCAACTGGAAAATTGGCGGGAACTACGTGGCTTTTACCAGAACATATCGCTGCCGAAAACGCACGGATCTTGAAGATCTCCTTGCTTGAAAAACAAAAGGAAGAACTAAAGCAAAAAAAGTGGAATAGAGCACATACGCTACAGGAAAACGGCCAGACTTTACTGCAAGCAACATCGAAACAGGCTGATCAAAAAGAAATTATTTTTATGGACGAATCAACAGGCTTGCCCGTAAAAAGAGAAGTATACCTTAAGGATCGACATGGGAAATGGAGAAAAGATGCCGAAAGGATTGAGGAATACAAGTACCTCGATTCATTACCGGTAGAGTTTATTAGCTTTGAGCATGTCGAAATAAAAGAGCGCCCGGCTCCAGTTAAAAAAGACGAGTTATTTGCGGGTTAACCCCAATAAAGCGGAAGATGGGCACAAATTAGTACAAAACCGTTCACAACCCTCAGGAAACCTGAATAGTAATTTCCACAGGTTGTGGTATAATAAAACATGTGTGAATGTCGGCTAATAAAAGATAATCCAACATCCTTAGGAGGATTGAAACCCATGCCATTAGTATCTATGACAGACATGTTGAACAAAGCGCTTGAGGGGAAATACGCTGTAGGTCAATACAACATCAACAACCTTGAGTGGACGCAAGCGATTCTGGCTGCGGCGGAAGAGGAGAAATCTCCGGTCATTCTCGGGGTATCCGAAGGTGCTGCGCGCCATATGGGCGGTTTCTATACCGTAGTCAAAATGGTGGAAGGTCTTTTGCATGACATGAAGATTACCGTTCCTGTCGCAATTCACCTCGACCATGGTTCCAGCTTCGAGAAATGTAAGGAAGCGATCGACGCCGGCTTTACTTCCGTTATGATCGACGGTTCCCACCATCCGATCGACGAGAATATCGCCATGACGAAGAAAGTTGTAGAATACGCTCATGCCAAAGGCGTTTCCGTTGAAGCTGAAGTAGGTACCGTTGGCGGACAAGAAGACGACGTGATCGGCGGCATCCAATATGCCGACCTGCAAGAGTGCATCCGGATTGTCAACGAAACCGGAATCGACACGTTGGCTCCAGCTCTGGGTTCCGTTCATGGCCCTTACAAAGGCGAACCGAACCTCGGTTTCAAAGAGATGGAAGAAATTCGTGATGCCGTGAAAATTCCGCTCGTTCTTCATGGGGGGACAGGCATTCCTACGCACGACATCCAAAAATCGATCTCCCTCGGGACTTCGAAAATCAACGTAAATACCGAGAACCAAATGGCCTTCACCAAAGCGGTTCGCGAAGTGCTGGCTGCAAAACCGGATGCGTACGACCCTCGTAAATACATCGTGCCTGGCCGCGATGCGATCAAAGCGACAGTCGTCGGCAAAATCCGCGAATTCGGCTCCAACAACAAAGCCTAATTCTACTTGCTGGGTTTACCAGTTGAATAGACAGATCATGGAAAGCACACCGTCTAGACGGTGTCTTTCCCTTTTCATAGCAAAAAATTTGAATAAATGACCCGACTTGTGGATAATGGAAGAGTTAGAAGCCGGTCTTTCGGCTGCATTATACGTAGGGGGACCCTTGAGCTTATGGAGAAACTAATGATTAGCGGCGGACGTCCGCTGCGGGGTACCGTATCTATTAGCGGTGCCAAAAACAGTGCGATCGCACTTATACCTGCCGCAATACTGGCTGAATCCGAAGTCGTGCTGGATAATTTGCCGCATTTGAGCGACGTTGCTGTGTACTCGGAGATTTTGGAGGAGCTGGGTGCCCGCGTATTTTGGGAAGGCAGCCAGATGCGAATCGACCCTTCCGAAGTGAGATCGATACCTATGCCGAACGGGCCCGTGAAGAAGCTTCGGGCTTCCTATTATATGATGGGGGCGCTGTTGGGGCGTTTTAAAGAAGCGACAATCGGACTACCGGGCGGCTGCAATTTTGAACCCCGGCCGATTGATCAGCATATTAAAGGATTTGAAGCTTTGGGTGCGACGGTAACGAACGAGCACGGCTCCATCCACCTGCACGCCAAGGAACTGCGCGGCGCCAAGATCTATTTGGATGTCAGCAGCGTGGGAGCAACCATTAACATTATGCTGGCGGCCACCCGGGCCAAAGGCTCCACAATTATCGAAAATGCGGCCAAAGAGCCTGAGATTATAGATGTTGCAACACTTTTGAATGCCATGGGCGCCAGCATTAAGGGCGCCGGAACCGAGACGATTCGCATCGAAGGCGTATCCGAGCTGAAAGGCTGCCGCCACTCGATTATTCCCGACCGGATTCAGGCGGGGACCTATATGATCGCAGCAGCGGCTACCCGCGGCGATGTCGTGATCGATGGCGTGATCCCGAAACACCTGGAGGCCCTGACGGCGAAACTGCTGGAGATGGGCGTCGGCGTCGAGGAGCTGGATGAATCGATTCGGGTGATCGGGGCGGCGAAGTATAACCATGTCGATGTTAAAGCTTTGGTTTACCCCGGCTTTCCGACCGACATGCAATCCCCGATGACAAGCCTGCTCACACAGGCCGAAGGGGTCAGTGTGCTGAGCGATTTTGTCTACAGCAACCGGTTTAAGCATGTGCCCGAATTGGTTCGGATGGGCGCGAAAATTCGAGTCGAGGGGCGTTCGGCCATTATCGAAGGGGCGCCTTTAAATGCGGCCAAGGTAAAAGCTGCCGATTTGCGCGCCGGAGCGGCGCTTGTCATCGCCGGTTTGACGGTGGATGGCGGGATTACCGAAGTGTCCGGCGTGGAATTGATCGATCGCGGTTACGACAACCTGGTTACCAATCTTCGAGATCTGGGGGCCGATGTATGGCGCCAGGTGGAATAACGGAAGCTTTCCCGGCATAAGTTGTCCGGGAACGGGTATACTAGTAAGTAAGTCTAGCAATCATCCGGGATTTCATAGATTCATTTCCCCGAGTGAAAGGTTATTGTATAATTTGAACGATAAAATTGAATAGGTGGTTTTTACATGGATCTGCAAATCGCCGATTTGGAAGGGATGAAGCTGACCGAGCTGTACAAGCTCGCGAAGCAGCATCAAATTCCTTATTACGGTCAGTTAAAAAAGAAAGAACTGATTTTCGCCATTCTGCGAGCTCAGGCCGAACAGAGCGGTCTGATGTTCATGGAAGGGGTTCTGGAAATCCTGCCGGAAGGTTACGGTTTCCTCCGGCCGATCAACTACTTGCCGAGCACGGAGGATATCTATATCTCCGCTTCGCAAATTCGTAAATTCGATCTCCGCACCGGAGACCTGGTCTCCGGAAAATGCCGGACACCGAAGGAAAACGAACGGTATTTCGGGCTTCTGCAGGTCAACGCGGTCAATGGAGAGAACCCGGCCATCGCTGCCGAACGCCTCCATTTTCCGGCTTTGACTCCGCTCTACCCGCAGGAAAAACTAGTGCTTGAAACATCTCCAACCCACTTATCCACCCGCATTATGGATGTGCTTGCCCCCGTAGGCTTAGGACAGCGCGGTTTGATCGTGGCGCCTCCGAAAGCCGGGAAGACCCTGCTGCTTAAAGAAATCGCCCACAGTATTTCCACCAACCATCCCGACATCGAGCTGTTCGTGCTGTTGATCGATGAACGCCCTGAAGAAGTGACCGATATGCAGCGCTCCGTCAAAGGCGAAGTCATCGCATCGACGTTCGACGAGCTGCCGGAAAACCACATCAAAGTGGCGGAGCTTGTACTGCAGCGTGCGCTGCGGCTGGTCGAGCACAAGAAAGATGTCGTTATTTTGCTGGACAGTATCACGCGGCTTGCCCGGGCTTACAACCTGGTAGTGCCTCCGTCCGGGCGTACGCTTAGCGGGGGGATTGATCCGGCGGCCTTTCACCGTCCGAAACGCTTTTTCGGCTCGGCCCGAAATGTGGAAGAGGGAGGCAGCTTGACGATTCTGGCCACGGCGCTGGTGGATACGGGCTCCCGGATGGACGATATTATTTACGAGGAGTTCAAAGGAACGGGGAACATGGAGCTTCATTTGGATCGGAAGCTGGCGGAGCGCCGTATTTTCCCGGCGATCGATATCCGCCGTTCCGGCACGCGCCGGGAAGAGGTGCTTCTGAAGAAGGAAGAGCTCGATACGATTTGGGCGATCCGCAAAAATATGAACGATTCCTACGACTTCGTGGAAGGCTTCTTGAAGAAGCTGCGCGACAGCAAGACGAACGCCGAGTTTCTGGCTTCGTTCGACGCGGCCGGCAATGCCCCGTCGGGCGGCGGATCGGGAGCGCGGAGAACGACGCGGACCGCCTCGTCCGGATCCGGTCATAGCTCCGGGAGCGGCGCAAGTAACGGCTCGAGTTCATCCTAAGGCCAACAACAGAAGAGGGGAACAAGATGTACTTAGTATATGCTGACCAGCAAGGACAAGTGTACGATCATCCGGAACTGTACGGGCTGGCCCGCAGCGCCGATATGATTGTCGAAATACTGGAAGACGAATTGATCCCCCTGCCGGCGGGAGCGACGCTCGTGGGTCTGCCCTCGACGCGTCCGATCGGGTTGGACCCGGATACGGGCGAGATGAAGCCGCTGCCCGGGGATGTCCAGGCGGTTGGCGCTTTGCTGCCGCAGGGGTACACCAGGCTTTGCCTGCCGGGTTATATCAAGACCGATAAGGAGTATAAGCTGCCGCTGTTCGGGTATTCCGCGGTGGTCTGGAAGGACGGCCAGTTTTACGTGACCGCCCGGATGTCCGACGACCCGGAGAAATGGAATCCGCTGAACTGCGATCCGCTGGAGCTCAAGAGCCAGGTCAAGGCGTTGAAGTCGCGGTACCCGGACAACCGGCTCTACGAGCACTTGTCCAATTGTGCGCTCGGCTACGAATGCCTGACCGCTTCGAATACCTTCCTGAACCGCTGGGAAGGGGCTGTTCCGGTGTCGTACTCCTGTAACGCCGGCTGCTTCGGCTGCATTTCGGAACAGCCGGACGATAGCGGCTTTGTCTCGCCGCAGACGCGGATGAATTTCCGACCACGGGTCGAGGAGCTCGTTGAGGTGATGCTGGAGCATCTCAAGACACCGGATTCGATCATTAGCTTTGGGCAGGGCTGCGAGGGTGAGCCTTCGACCCAGGCCAAGTTAATCATTGAGGCGATTCGGGAGGTCCGTCGGCAGACGGATATGGGATATATCAATATCAATACCAACGCTGGTCTGAGCGATCATATCCGCGGCATTGTCGATGCGGGGCTTGATCTGATGCGGGTCAGCACCATCAGCGCATTGGACGACCACTACAACGCCTACTACAAGCCGCGGGGATATACGCTGGCCAATGTGGAGAAATCACTGAAGTATGCGGCCGATCAAGGCGTCTATACTTCCATTAACTATCTAATCTTTCCGGGTGTGACGGACCGGGAGGAGGAGATTGAAGCGATGATCGAGTTCGCCCGTCGTACGAATTTGCGGTTGATTCAACTGCGCAATCTGAATATCGACCCCGAAAGCTATCTGGAACTCATTCCGAAAGCGCAAGGGGAGGTTCTCGGCATGAAGCAAGCGATCGAAATCTTCCAGGAGGAGCTGCCTGACGTCGTGATCGGATCGTATACGCATGTACCTCCGGCCGAACTCGCAAGAGTGAAGGCGCGAAAATAGATTGTAAACTAAAGAACAGCCCTCTACCCATGGCTGCGGCCATGAACAGGGGGCTGTTTGTAATGGTTTACTTCACTAATTTTTGCACTTCTTCTACGGGCAGTTCAATGGTTTCGCCAATTTCTTCGAGAGAGAATCCTTTTTCCAACAGCTTTTGGGCAACTTTGAGCCGGGCGGTTTCCATCCCCTTCTCTATTCCCTTCTCTATCCCCTCTTCTAAACCTTCTTCATAGCCCCAGCGCTTCCAAGCCGGCATCAGTTCCATAATGTGTTCACCTTCTTCCGGAAATTGTTGAGCGATTTCCAGTAATATGGATTCATCCTGTTGTCGATCAGGTTGGAAATACAGGTCTGCGATAGACATAATTAGCGCAATTCTCGCATCATCCAGTCTTTTTCGAAGGCCGAGCATCATACGTAAAAAAGAAAAACGAATTTCGCGTTCCTCCCCCTTATTATATCCCATTTTCGCCAAAAGAGCAGCCGCCACGGGGTTATTCGAGTCGATAAAGTCTCTCCAATTATGGTTGCAAATCTCCACCTTCAAAAATTGAAAGTTCAAAATCGAATGGCCGGGAATGGACATAGTCAACGTGTTTGTTTCATGGATAAGAAAAGGCTCGGTAAAAACGGCGATCGGTATGATTAACTGATGTTCTTTCCGGTGTCGTTCAAAAAGACGGCTGAAATAAATAAACATCCGCTCATGGAAGTCATCTTGGCGGTAAGATTGAGGCTCAAGGTGAATAAGGATATAGGTGTCAGTTGCTTTATATCGGGTTTCCAGCAGCAAGTCCAGCGTACGCCTCTCCTCTCCGATAATATCGACCAACTGCTCCTGCATAAGGAAACGGGTATGCCGATGATCGAGTTGTTTATCCAGCTCGGGAAAGAACAAGGCGATAAATTCCGCAAAAAAGGTGTACAGCAGCTTCTTGAAAGCTTCGTCATGCGGGATGGAAGTTTTCATCTCCTAAGCTCCTCTCCTTGTTTTAATCCACGCAAAAAAAGCACACGGCGGGCAAGATGGCCTCGCGAGTGTGCTTCACTACCGATTATTATGGGTTTGTGCTTTTGATTATACGCTTATGTTCCATCCATCGCAAACTCATCTAGAAAGGTGCGTGTGAGGAGAAATGTTCCCTTCAGCTTTGCAATTGCGCAGTGGAAGCTCCCGTGCTATAATGTTTTTATGTGTCATTATAACTCTGTGCACGCATGAGGCTCAGGGCGGAAAGAGGTGAAAGTCATGAAAGAAGCCATTCAACCCAAATATCACGTGACTACAGTAACTTGCGCTTGCGGAAATACGTTTGAAACGGGTTCCGTGAAACAAGAGCTGCGCGTTGAAATTTGTTCCAACTGCCATCCTTTCTTCACTGGGAAACAGAAGTTCCTGGATGCTGGTGGTCGTGTGGATCGATTCAAAAAGAAATACGGCATCTAATGAGACGAGCTGCTTGACAGCCACTCTGATAAATGCGAAATTTAAATCCCCCGCGGGTCGCGGGGGATTTTTTTTGAGGCTTTAGCCAGTTGAGCTCACGAAGCGCGCGAAACAACAAACTACCTGCTATGCGGGTGGAGGGATCTAGGGTTTGACCAACAAGACCATTCCCATAAAATTGAGATGTTCAGGCTCAATAATGAAAGGAATGGTCTTAGATGGCAAACAAGAGCTATAGTCTAGCCCACACGA
>NZ_JAIUDG010000028.1:0-77559 GCF_020179875.1 Paenibacillus sp. alder61 | reverse complement strand
CCGCACCGCTGTTATGCGGCCACAGGCTCGTATAATACGGGGCCTCATTCCAGGTCGTAAACGTCCACCCGCTCGACCCCAGGATACCCGCGAACGGGTTGCCGCTGCGGTCCGTGAGCGTTCCCGGTGTCACTTCCACGTAGTAAGATGTTCCCTCTTCCAGTTCGCCGTTCAGATACAGATCCGCTCTGTTTCCATTCAACGTTCCATAGCCGGTTGTAAAGCTACCGCCCGACACGTGAACTTGTCTTGCTATACGGCCATCCAAGGCTTCATGTACTATGACGTCACCCGTTCCCCACTGCACTGGTTCGTTAAACGTCATGATCAGCCCTGAAACTAACATCGCTCCGCTGCCTTCCGGACTCTTGCTCACCATCTGCGGGGCTGTTTGGTCCACCGTCCGGAAGCTCCACGATCCGGGGCCATAGATACCGCCAAATCCCTGCCCCGCTCCATCCTGGAACATCCCTGAGCTCACTTGGACGTAATACGAGGTGTCGTCCGCCAGCGGACCATTCAAACTGATCATCGCCACGCTTCCACTCAGGCGCACGTTCCCGCCGCTTAGACGTTCCACCACTTGGTCGTCCGATTGCCGGTAAACCGTAATCTCTCCGGTTCCAAGCCGAAGTTCCTGATCGAATAACAAACTAAGCAAGGGGGTCAACGAAACCCCGCTTCCGTGTGGGAGTGTTTGCAAAAGCTCCAACGGATCGTTCGACATCACATAAAAAGTTTGAGGGATGTCATGAGGTGAATCATACGTCGAGTCTGTAACAGTTAAAGCGCTGTCCGAGTAGGATTGATTTGCTTGATCTTGTTCTATCTTCCCACTCGCGCTTGCATAAAATGGGCTTGTCAAATTTATCACTTGAGAAGTCAACAAAGTAACTTTTAGAATATGGTCTACTTTCTCCAGCTTTCTTTTTTTTCCGGCCATTGCGATGTCTCCTAACCCCTATTGGAAATATGAAACCGACTTATAATATCTTTGGACTGCGCATAGTCCTGCTGACAGTTCCATACGAAATCCCCGAAATGTAAAACAACTTTTTGAGCCTTACTTAAAGCTTGGCGCTCATTTCTAATAGAATCCATCTTGCTGTATAAAAACTCGTAACCCGACCGATTTCTCGGTAATATGTATATCTTGAAGTACGGATTGCCTATCATCGCCGCAAATAGTTCGTCAAACTCGGCCAAAGCCACATTCACCTTCTCATCCAGCCCGAACTTAACCCAGTTAGCCAACTCCATCAACTTCTGCTGCAGTTGTCCAAAAATCTGCTGAAACAGCTCTCCCTCCCGCTGTAGTTTACTAATGTTTCTCTTAAACTGAGCTATATCGTAACCGGAAGAGATGTTATCGAACATCCATGATGCATCGACTGTTTTTACTTGGAGCCTTAGTTTGATAACCTCATCCAGATGAAGGAATTTTGTTCCTGCGATTTGAGCGCCATCCCGGGTTGTATTAATAAACTCAATCCCGGGACTAGAATGAATGTAAAATTCCATTTCTCTCTTCATTTTTATAAAAGACGGGTTGCTGATGACCTCCCCTCCGTTTACGCCTTCAATTTGGGTCATTCCTTCCCCGTAGGGAATGCCTGTCGAATTCGTTATTCCGGATGCATAGTACTTCCGGTTGCGGTAAGCCAAGTTTTGCCCAACCAGAATAACCAGCCCCACCTTCATACGAATCATACATTGTAACGCAATCACCGCAACGGAAGGTGCATCATTGATAACAGGGGGCGCCTCGCCTGATTCGTTACGAAGCAATTGCATCGATACTTCATCCTGGGTAATAATAACGTGCATTTTGGGGCCCGGATAAAAATCCAGCGTATTTCTGCCTACCGTACTTCCAAAAACAATAGGGATCGTATCTATTCGTTTATCAATTATTTTCTTAATTACATCAACATTATAAGGATTTGGATCGTAGCTGAAAGTAGCATGCGGGTAAATCCCATGTTCTATCAATGCATTCACGGCCGAACCTACTGAAAATATATAGGCAAGCCCTTTCTCCTTAATCGTTCGGAGATGCTCTATTTCATCATTAAGTGAAGGCCCGGCGGAAACGATGACTACGGGCTTTCCTTCAAGGTGAGACCCGCCTTCTTTCAGAAAATTAGGGGTATTCAATACAAACGGCATATTATGTAAGCTGTTTAAGGCCCATTCTTTTTCATAGAACTGATTGACCTTTATTCTATGTTGCTTGTAATCCACCAATTGTCGAAGTGTATTATTAAATTTCTCGAGTTCTTTCGGAAACATCCTCGTATAAGCCGGCCAGACGACAACCAGGATTCTGGAAACGCGGTCGATCAGTTCTGCAAGCGCCGGCACGGCTTTCTCAAATGGATCTCCCAACATCATTTGATCAACCGATGATAATATTCCATATTCATTTGGAGAACTATGCTCTAAGAAAGCAGACATAATTCCTTGATTTGGCTCAAACACGGAAAAAGGAATCTCAGGATGCTTTCGCCGAAATGCCGAGATATGACACCCAAGACCTATACCAAAAAAAAGTACATGTGTTTCCTTCATCACATGTTCAAATTGAGCCATCCAATTCGCTATTTGTGCGTCGGGATCTCCCTGGTCGTACATGTAGTTTTCTGAACCTTTATGAAGCATCTTTAAATTGTTCGTTCCCTTGTCCACAGGGAGGATTTGAATTTCATCACTAGATTTTAATTGCAGTAAGTGCGGAAACCTTTGCTGAATTATGTATTTCGGTTTAATATCCATCTTCCATGATTCTCCTTTAATATTACAAAAAACAAATCTGATTCGCCCGCTAAATTTTTCTCATCTGGTAATTTCGACCTATTTCAAGAAAAAACCTTTTTTTTCGTGTTTTTTTGCAACTTCACTCCTGAAAACGATGAAATGTTACTTCCCGTTAAACCCGGAGTTTTTATGATCGTCTTGATGATTTTGTTTTCAGGGCTTTCTGTTGATTTCCTTATGATTCGGTAGTCCCCGCCACCCAAACAAAAAAACCTCCTCTCCCTCCCGCAAATGCGGGACGAAAAAGAAGGCTTGCGGTTTTCCGGGCGAGGCTTTTGGAACACCGTCAGATTTTTAACTCCCCAAGCTTGATCAGCTCGACTACCGCTTGCGCACGACCCTTGACGTTCAACTTTTGCATGACATTAGAAATATGATTTCGGACGGTTTTCTCGCTGATAAACAGTTGGCCCGCAATGTCGCGCGTCGTTTTATCCTGCACGAGGAGTTCGAAAACTTCCCGTTCACGATGTGTTAACAGATTGCTGTTGCGATCGCTGCTCTTCAAAATGCGTCACCCCTCCTTGCTCGGGTTTTATGGTTTTAACAAGGTTAAGGGATACAGTCAAAACATCTTATGAAGAAGCAGCGGCAACGGTGCCGTCACCGGATAAAATGGGCGGATCTATTTAAAAGCCATCGCGGCATGGACGGCTTTCTTCCAGCCGCCGTACAGCGACTCCCGCACTTCCGCCGCCATGGCGGGTTCAAAGCGCCGGTCCAACTTCCAGATACCGCAGATTTCATCGCGGTCGTCCCAATAGCCTACCGCCAGTCCGGCCAGGAAAGCGGCTCCCAGGGCGGTCGTTTCCCGGACGACGGGCCGCTCCACCGGCACGTTCAGAATATCGCTCTGGAAGGTCATCAGAAAGCCGTTGGAAACGGCGCCGCCGTCGACCCTCATCTTGGTGACCGCAAAGCCCGAGTCCCGCTCCATGGCGCTGAGGATATCCTTGGTTTGGTAAGCCAGCGATTCCAGGGTCGCCCGGATAAAATGCTCCTTGGTCGTGCCCCGGGTAAGGCCGAACACGGCTCCTCGGACATCACTGTCCCAGTACGGGCTGCCGAGGCCGACGAAGGCGGGCACCACGTATACCCCCTCGGTGGACTCCACGCGGGCGGCATATGCTTCGCTGTCCTTCGCATCGCGGAACATGCGCAGCCCGTCCCGCAGCCATTGGATCGCCGAGCCGGACACGAAAATGCTGCCCTCCAAAGCGTACTCCACCTCTCCACCGATGCCCCAGGCGATGGAGGTGATTAAGCCGTGTTCCGAAGAGACGGGGTGCCCGCCCGTGTTCATCAACATGAAGCAGCCGGTGCCGTAGGTCGTCTTCAGCATGCCCTGCTCTAAGCAGGTCTGGCCGAACAGCGCGGCCTGCTGGTCTCCCGCGGCCCCGGCGATCGGCACCTGTTCGCCGAAGAAATGATAAGGCGCGGTCGTTCCGTAAATTTCCGACGACGAGCGGACCTCCGGCAGCATCGCCTTCGGAACGTCGAGCAGCTTCAGAAGTTCTTCGTCCCATTCCAGCTTATGAATATTAAACATAAGGGTGCGCGAGGCATTCGAATAATCGGTGACATGAAGCTGGCCGCCCGACAATTTCCAGATCAGCCACGTGTCGATCGTGCCGAAGAGCAGCTCCCCCCGCTCCGCGCGTTCCCGGGATCCCGGCACATGGTCGAGAATCCATTTCACCTTCGTTCCCGAAAAATACGGATCGATCAGCAGCCCGGTTTTGGAGCGGAACACCTCGTTCCACCCCTCGTTCTTCAACGCTTCGCAAATATCCGCCGTTTGACGGGACTGCCATACGATCGCCGGATAAACGGGATTTCCGCTCTCTTTCTCCCACACCACCGTCGTCTCGCGCTGGTTGGTGATGCCGATGCCGGCGATTTGCCGCGGCTTGATGCCGGATTCGGACAAGCAGGAGGCGATGACGGCCAGAATGGAACCCCAAATTTCATTCGGCTGCTGCTCCACCCAACCCGGTTTCGGAAAATACTGCGGAAATTCGCGCTGCGCGGAATGGACGATCTCCCCCCTCCGATTGAACAAAATCGCCCGAGAGCTGGTGGTCCCTTGATCCAGGGCCATAATATACGTTTCCATGTCGCATCTCCTCCACCTGACGAAATCAATTCGCGCTTTCCCTTTTCTCCGTTGGCTCCTGAGAGTATGTCTTCCGCAGAAAATCAACCGATTGGCGAATTAAAGCCTCCAGAATTTCTATACGTATATCCTCTATTTTATTAATATAAACGCATCCCTTTCCCGCGGTATGCTTGCCGAATTGCTGCAAGAGCTCTTCACGTTCCGGATCCCCGGTGGCAAAATACAGACTGATCTTGGACTTCCTGGGCGAGAAGCCGACGAGCGGCGCGGCGCCTTCGTGTCCCGATGCGTATTTGTAATGGTAGCTGCCGAATCCGATGATGGACGGTCCCCACATTTTGGCTGAATATCCGGTCGTCTCCTTAAAAATAGTCAACAGCTGCAGGGCGTCCCGGCGTTTCCCCGGATGCTCCACGCTTTCAATAAACTCGAGCACATCCCTATCGGTTTCCTTCGTCTTTGGTTTATACATCGCCATGGCCCCCTCTGGAAAATAACATGTCCGAGCGACGGCATGAAAAAAGCTTGCCGGTAGCCAGCAAGCCGCTCCATTCCGTTTGTGGTTTAGGCCTCTTCGCCGTCATCCGTGGGCTCGTCTTTTCCGAGCTTCTCGATCACGCCGATCAGCACTTCAAGCTCATGGGGCTCCAGGCCCGAAAGATACGATTTGAGCACGTTCCGCGACCGTTTTCGCGCTTCCTCGTACACCTGGTCACCGAGTTCGGTCACCGACAGCAGCACCGCGCGCCGGTCTTGGTCATCATGCCTGCGCTCCACGTACCCGCTTTGAACGAGACGGTCCGCCATCACTGTAATCGCGCTGGGCTTGACCTCCAGTTTGTCCGACAAATAACTGACATTGCAGTTTTTGTTCTTGGCGATTAGCGCCAGCATATGAAATTGGGGCCCGGTCAGACCCAGTTCACGGTGATGCATGATCTCGCTCTGCATTTTGCGTACCGTTTTGGACCAGGCGGACAAGAGCCGCTCGATATATTCATCAAGATTAGAATCCACTATCCCTTTCACCTCTTCGGTCATTCATGCTTACAATCAGTGTAGTATGCACCCGATGAAATGACAAGAAAATCTATGAGTTCCCAGGAAAATCTTGCATTCCGACAGAGAAACGATTATGATGAAATCAAAATTATTTTCACTATATCATAGTAATCCCCAAAAATTATTTTCAAACTTAAAAAGAGGTGACGCCTTTGCAGACACCCATCCTGCATGCGCTCTCCAGCCATTTGGAAACGCTGCCTCCCCAGGAAAGACGGCTGGGGGAATATATTTTAAAGTCACCGGCCTCCGTCATCCACCTCGGCATCACCGAGCTGGCTTACACCTGCGGAATCAGTCCCTCGACGGTGACCCGTTTTTGCAAAACATTCCATTTTAAAGGGTTTCCCGATTTTAAAATGAAGCTGGCCGGCGAGTTGGCCCATCAGCCTTCGCAAACCCAGTATCAAGATGTGATCGCGGGGAACGATCTGCACAAAATCGTGCAGGCGATGGAAGCCAATCACCTGGCCTCCATTACGGATACGACGCGCCTTCTTGACATGAACGAACTGCGCCGCGCCGTCGATGCCCTTTGCAAGGCGGGACGGATCGACCTTTACGGCGTGGCCACTTCGTCGATTATCGCCCAGGATTTCTATCAGAAACTGGTTCGGATCGGCAAGCACGCTACGGCGTTCGCCGATTCCCACATGCAGATCACCTCGGCTTCCTCACTTGGGAGCGGTGATGTCGCCTTTGCCGTCTCGTACGGTGGAGAGACGCCGGAAACGATCGATGCGCTCCGCTGCGCCAAAGACAGCGGGGCCCTGACCATTTCGTTGACCCAATACGGCAGCAACACGCTCGCTTCTCTGGCCGATATATCGTTATTCTCTTCTTCTCTGGAGGAAGGTATGCGCCGGGGAGATATGGCATCAAGAATCGCGCAGCTGCATGTGATTGATATTTTATTTACGGGAATGGTAAGTATGGAGTTTGAGCATTTTATTCCGAAGCTGGAAACCTCTTACCAGAACGTGCAAATATACAGAAAACAAAGGGAGGGCAATTCGCATGCTTAACATTATCAAGGTAAAAGACGAGCAGCAGTTCAACGAAACCGGAGCCGGCATCATCGCCAGTCTGCTTCAATCCAATCCCCGGGCAATCCTAGGGCTCGCCACAGGGAGCACTCCGGTCGGAGTATACGGCAAATTGATCGAACTTTATCGCGAGGGCGTGGTCAGTTTCAAGCAGGCCAGCAGCTTTAACCTGGATGAATATATCGGACTCGATGAGCAGCACCCCGAAAGCTATCGCCGGTTTATGAATGAGAAGCTGTTCAACCACATCGATATCCTGCCGGAAAATACGCATGTCCCTTCCGGAAGCTCGTCCGATCCCGAACAGGCGGCCGCGGAGTATAACCGGCTGCTGGAACAGGCCGGGCAAATCGATCTTCAACTGCTCGGATTGGGCCATAATGGCCATATCGGCTTTAACGAGCCCGCCGAGGAGCTGACCGGACCGACGCATATCGTCAAGCTGGAGGAGAGAACCCGCCAGGCGAATGCCCGCTATTTCCCTTCGATCGATGAAGTGCCGACTCATGCGATCACGATGGGGATCGGTACTATTTTGCAGGCCAAGCAAATTTTGCTGATGGCGAAGGGAGCCGATAAGGCGGAAGTGGTGGCCCGGGCGCTGCGCGGACCGATCACCACCCAATGTCCCGCCTCGCTGCTTCAGACCCATCCCAACGTCGTCGTGGTGCTTGACCAGGCTGCGGGGGGGCTGCTCTGATGCGACAAGGGTCCGTGCAAATTGTACATGCCGACGTCATTACGCCCCGGGGACGGATTTCCGATGGAGCCGTGACCGTCAAGGACGGCGTCATCACGTATGTCGGCTCTACCGCCGGAGCGCCCGCGGAAACCACCGATTCCGTGGAAGTGGTCGATGCCCAAGGCGGCTTGGTCCTGCCCGGTTTCATAGACGTTCATGTCCATGGCGGAATGCTTCATGATTTCTCCGAGCCGGGACAAGAAGCCTTCGACGCGATCACCAAGCTTCATTGCAGTCAAGGAACGACCTCGATGCTGGCCACGACGATGACGCTGCCGAAGCCGGTCATCGAACAGGTGCTGGAGGAGGTTCAGCGCTACATCAATAACGGAATGCCTTACGCCAAACTAGCCGGCGTTCATTTGGAAGGCCCCTTTATCAGTCCGAAATGGCCGGGAGCGCAAAATCCCGCCCATATCGTACCGCCGAACGCCGGGTGGATCGAGGCCTGGGAGGAGCGGTACCCCGGATTGATCAAGCAGGTTACTTTTGCCCCGGAACGTGAGGGAGCCCATGATTTGATCCGGTTTTTGCGCAAAAAAGGAATCGTTGCGGCGGCCGGTCATACGAATGCGACCTACGAAGAAATGATGGCCGCCGTCGAAGTCGGTCTGCATCATGCGGTGCACACCTTCAACGCGATGACGCCTTTGCATCACCGCAAACCCGGGGTGGCCGGAGCGATTCTGAGCTCTCCCGCCATCAGCGGGGAGATCATCGCCGACGGCATTCATGTGCACAAAGCCGGTATCCAACTGCTGGCCAGCGTCAAAAAGAACCATAATCTCATCCTGATTACGGACGCGATGTCGGCGACAGGACTTGGCGACGGCGAGTACAAGCTGGGCGATCTGCCCGTTGTCGTCAAAGACCGCGTCTGCACGCTGCGCGACAGCGAAGGAACGCTGGCCGGAAGCACCTTGACGATGATCCGCGGATTCCGGCACCTCGTGCGGGAAATCGGGCTCTCCGTTGAAGAAGCTTCGGAAGCCGCCAGCTTGAACCCGGCCAAACTGATTCGAATCGACCATCTGACCGGATCCGTTGAAACCGGAAAGCTCGGCGATCTGCTACTCCTTGACCGGGACTTGGAACTTCAACACGTTTGGGTCGAGGGACGTAAATTCAAAGGGTAAGTTGAAAAGCGTGGCCGCAAAAGGGAACTCATTCCCGGATCGGCCACGCTTTTTCGCTTACATCGCTATTACCTTGTGACCCCGCCGGAGTAGCCGCCGGTATTCATCCCGCCGCGGTTCGCACCGCCGGTATATCCGTTAGGCGTTGTTGGCGCATACCCGTTCGGCCCGGTCATCGTTCCGGTACGTCCCGGGAAGATCCGGTTGATCATATTCTCAAAATCCGCGATATACCCTCTAAGCGTTCCACCCGTCCCCCCGCCGCGGGATTGGGTAGCGTAGTTCCCTACATGCGTTACGAAGTCGGGGTTGCCGGAAACGTGGACATTCCGGATATGCGGCGCCGTTTTTTTGACGATATGCGACACTTGGTCTTTCACATGCTGAGGAACATTGTCCGTAACATGACCGGCTACGGTACCGTTGCCTAACCCGTTAAAAGTGCCGGTCCCCGTTCCAACTCCGTTCATCCGGCCTGTTCCGCTTGTTCCGCTTGTTCCCGTTCCAAGCCCACTCATCCGGCCGGTACCGCCCGTTCCCGTGGTTCCCGTCCCTTGTAAACCGCTCGTTCCCCTCGTTCCATATCCGCCCGTCCCCACCGTTCCTGGCGTGCCCGCTCCGTTCATGTCGTTCAATCCCATGTTTCCGTTCGTTCCGGACAGACCGGTTCCCGTATGGCCCCCAGTCAATCCGCTTCCCCGAGTCATATCGAACAAGCTTCCTGCGGTTCCCGAACGGCCCGTCAATCCCAAGGCCAGACCGTTATCTCCGGCACCTCGGGTTCCGTAATCGGCTCCGTAAGGGCCGCCCATATTCGCGGTTCCCCGGTTGCCGCCGATGCCGGTCGACATCCCCGTGGACATGCCGCTCATATTGCCGCCATGGCCTCGGGTGTTATTGGCCCCATGCATCGTAAGCGCCACATAAGCATCGCGGTCGGTTACCACGACATGAGCCGTTTGTACGTCCCGAAGCTGGGCTACCTTGTTGCTCAAGGCAGGGCTGTATCTCAGCGAAGTGATCCGCTGGTTTTGGCCGCTTCCCGCGCTGCGGGAGAAGATGCGGTTCCCTTCCGGCAAGGAGTTTACGTCATAGTTCCGGTTTTGCTGACGAAGGCCTTGGGTCCGAACATTGTTGTTGTCCGTACGGTTTCCGCAGCCCGTAATCCCAACCATACCGGCAATCAATGCAGCGGATAATGACAAGCTTACGATTTTTGCTCCTCGCATGAAGTCATCCCCTATCCATTTATAAAGTTTATGATGAACAGGACTTAGGATGCGCCGACGCCTTCTTCGGAATACAGGTAAACTTACCCGATCTCCTCTGCTGTCCCATGCCAAATTTAACCCTCCTTCATACGATACGTATTATGCGCTCATTCAAGGGAGGCCATGGGAATTGAAGACCGCAGTCGTTACCGGCGGAGCAGGGTTTATCGGTTCGCACCTCGTCAACCGGCTGATCCGCCAAAGCTATAAAGTCATTGTCATCGATGATTTAAGCACGGGACACAAGCAAAAAGTACCGCAGCAGGCAGAACTTCATATCGCGGATGTCCGGAGCGAGATGACTCGGGAAACGATCCGAAAATCCAGGCCGGATCTGCTGATTCACCTGGCGGCTCAGGCCGATGTCAGGCAATCCGTTGACAGTCCTACTTTCGATGCCGACGTCAATGTGGCAGGAACCCTGAACCTGTTGGAAGCCTGCCGGGAAACCAAGGTAAAGAAATTCATTTTCGCCTCGACTTCCGGCGTATACGGCGATCTTGCCAAAGAGGTGCTGACCGAACTCGATCCGGTAAAGCCGATCTCTTTTTACGGACTATCCAAGTGGACCGCGGAGCAATACATCCGGCTGTATGACAAATTTTACGACATCCCCTATACCATTTTGAGGTTTGCCAATGTATACGGCCCCGGGCAGACCATCAAGGGAGAGGGCGGTGTGGTTGCTATATTCATGGACCGGCTCAAAAAGGGACTCCCGCTTCCCATTTTCGGGGACGGGGAGCAAACCCGGGACTTCATCTATGTACAGGACGTGGCAAAAGCCATTGTGGCTGCCGCGGAACGGGGGACGCAGGACACCATTCATGTAAGCACCGGAAAAAAGACTTCGCTGAACCAGCTGATCGCGTATCTGCACGAGCTGCATCCCGAGGAGATCGAGGTGCTGTATCAAGCGGCGAAACCAGGGGATATCAGGCACAGCTGTCTCTCCAATCTTAAGGCGCGCAACGACTTACAATGGAAGCCCGAATACGCGATAAAGGAAGGACTCGCGGAAACTTACGCGAACTGGGCTCCTTTATAGCCCTAAAACATACCAAAAGGCTGACTTCGCAATTTTCGCGAAACGTCAGCCTTTTGATTATTCGTTTTTGGGAAATACCGAACCCTGCAGGGAATAAGGCCCCGTTATGACGGCCCGGCTGTCCGCGGAGCAAGCGGTCAAATAGTAGTGCTGAACCGGAACGTTCCCGATATCCGTCACCCTCTCCATCGTATAGGCCTTTTCAACACAGGTTTCCAGGATCCGATAGATCACGGGGCCATCGGGGCTATCCTTCCGGATCTTCAACTCGATTTCACCTGCATCCCCATGTGTCGGTTTCTTCCATCCCACATCCAGCCGCAAAACCAGCAGATCGCCGGGCGAAATGCTCATCATCGTCACCGACGTCAGGATGACTTCTTTCCCGCCAACCAAAAAAGGCGGAAAGGTTCCGGCGGCCGTCCCTACTTTATGCGTATATTTCAAAAACCGTTCCCCCCTCTTCCCTCAACAATTTCCTGGAGCATCCCGATAAAATTACGGCAGTACACCTCCGAATTAAATTCGGTCTGGACATGCAGAAGCGCGGCCGATTGGATGTTTTGGCGAAGCGGGCCGTTATCGATCAGTTCGATAGCTTCCCTGACGGCATGTTCAATATCGCCGAGCCTGTAGTTCTTGCCGGTAATATTGTGAACGACGGAGGCAAACACACCGTCACAATCCGCCGCCAGTACGGGACATCTGCAGCTCATCGCTTCCAGTATAGCCTGAGGCGAGCCCTCCGCTTTGGAAGTGGAGCACAGAAACCCGCCCGAATCCCCGATCCGTGAAAAGTAATGCATCATATGGTCATTAGGCACATTGGAGCGTACCGTCAAGCGGGAACTTAATTGCAACAGCTCCACCATGCGGTCGAACTGTACCTTTTCCTCGGGATCGGCTAAATTGGAATCTTCGAACATCCAAAGCTTGAGCTGGGGATAATGCTTTTGGAGTGCGTATCCGATATATAAAAATTCCCGCCAGTTTTTGTTGTCTTCGATTCGGCCCAGCCAGGCGATGATCGGCGAATCGGCACCGTGACCGGCCTGCTCCCGGTAAGTAAACCGCTCATAATCAAAACAGTTGTTAAATTGAAACAACGGGATTGACGGATACATTTCCTGCAATAACAAAGCGATGTGCGGCGTATTGGGGTTAAGAAGCGCCGAAGCATGGGCCTGGATCGCCGGAGCCCCCTCCACCAGTCTACGGCGGGCAAGCTCCGGTGGGCCGTATCCTTGAATTTCCAGCGCCATTTTCCCGGTATAGCCCAGTTTTCTGAAACGCTCAAAACACGTGAAGTCCGAAGTCACGACGATAAGGTCATAGTTCCTTGACCGCAAAATGTGCGCGGTTTCTCGATCGTCCCGGGTCAGGTAGACCGGAAAATCCTCCAGGCTTTGAAACCCCGCCCCCCAGTCGTAATACAGGCAATCCGCCTGAATCCCGTGTCGACGCAGGGCGAGGCAACGCTGGCGATTTAAGGAATGGACGCCGCCGCTGGGTACGTAAAAAACGAACAGCACCTTCACCGTCCCACCTCCCTGATGTTAAGTTTCCCGTATCGCATCCTCCTGAGTGAAGATAGCCACGGTTTCCTGCTGGTTTCGGGCGAAAAGGGTCAAACCGGTCCTATCATAATTCGGCGCGTTGGTGACCACGAGGATTTCAAAAGGAGCATGCTCAGTCATGATTTTCGGAATCGTCACGCTCTCTCCCTGTCCCAAATGATAAAGGCGGCGGTGAATCAGTCCATACGGCCCATATCCCAACAGTAAAAACTCAAAGCCGTTCCCTCCCAAATTGGTCAAAGATACGTCCACAGTTTGAATATATCGGGAATCGATTTTTCCGTTTTCCGTCGCCTTGATTCTTAAAGTAGACATACCAGCCCTCCAATGCAGAAATCTTCTATAAGCCATGGTATGCTTTTCCTCTTCAAAGGGAAGGGCACCCTCCCGCCGGGTACAACCTATTCTTAAAAGAACAGCTTCGAAATGCCCGTCGAAAGCAAAAAAACAGGCGGCCCCGGTGGCGGGAACTGCCTGGTTTTTTCGCTCAAGGCTTCAGCGGGTGAGTTCCAAAACCTCCGAATCATAGACCATATATCCTCGGGGAAGATGGGCGAGAATCCGGTCCCACACCGCGGAATCGACCAAAATTTCGGGGTGAGCCGACGGTACCGCGAAAATCCGATTATACAGATCTCCGCTGACTTTATGAGATTTGGTAGGAGGGCTTGCCGCACCTTCCGTCCGCTTGTGGATGGGTTCAGCAACCGCCAAATGATAGACGGACAACAATCTTTGAATCATCGCATTCATCGACCAATGGACGCTCCCCCAAGCCTGTGCATTTCGTCCGAGTTCCCTGCGGAGAGCTTCATTTTCAAGCAAAAGAGACAACTGGGAGGCCAGGCTGGCGGGATCGTTTACCGGCGAAATCAAGCCGGTCTTGCCGTGTTCCACCATTTCCGGCAGTCCCCCTGCGTCCGAAACGCAAACCGCCAGTCCAGCCATCTGCGCCTCCATCACCGAAAACGGCTGATTATCCTGGATGCACGAGTGAACGAATATATCGGAGATCGCAAGCAGCGCGGGCACATCATCCCGTTCCCCCAAAAAAAGGACGTCTTCCTGCAGTTGCAGTGTGGCGACTTGCCGCTCCAATTCCTGGCGCTTCTCCCCTTCGCCCACAATCCAGCAGACCCAATCCCTTCGCGCGGATTTAAGGATCCCCAACGCCGAAATCAACACGTCGATGCCTTTTACCGCGGTGAGACGCGCCGGAAAAATAATCACTTTCTTTCGTTCGGGGCGCCTGATGGAGGTTCCGCGTATTAAACTCTGCCGGAAAGCCTCGGCATCCAGTCCGTATTGAAAGGCGGCGATCCGCGAAGCAGGGACCCAGTATTCATGGATCAACTTGTTCCGCTGCACCTGGTTGGCGGTAATCGCCAGATCTCCGGACATCGCTCCATAATGCTCCATGATCTCGAAATACCGCCAAGCCGGCGAGCTTGCGTTCACATTCAGATGCGGGTTCTTGATAAAGTGATTTTTTAATTCCGTGGCTACCGACCCATGGAGATGTGCGATCAGGGGAATGTGCGGCGGCTTAACCCTGGCAAGCGCCCTGGCGGAAAATATATCCTGAGTATGAATCACATCGTATCGGTCCAGGCCGAAGTAGGCGGCCGACAGCTCCATCATATAGCGATCCAGCTCATAGAAATCGATGGGACTTTGCGCATGGAGCAAGGGGGCTTTGGCTTTGTCCAGTTTGGCCTCCAACAGCGGGCGAAGTTCCGCTTTGGGCAGCTCTAAACCCCGATTCCAAATGTGGTATTTACTGTAATCCGGACTATTCCCCATTAAATCGACTTCATGTCCAAGCGCCTCCAAGTGCTGCTTGATCTGCATCATAAATTTCCAGACTCCGCCCACATGCGGGATAAGCCAATAAGTTGCAAGCAGGATTCTCATGCCTTCTCCTTCCCGGGCGATCGGCCTTCCGGCAGAGCGCGACTTAAGTGAACTTGTGCGATATTACAGTATATTCCCCTTCCCGAACCCCCGGTCACGTCATTGGCCTTTCCCCCGGGACAAATTAGAAAGACAAATTTAAGTCATAACCACCGGCTTAGCCGGTGGCTTCCATCAGCCCTATAAGGGCATGGTACTAGCAAGCGCCTAAGAAGGCGCACTGAAAGTCTGCCAACCGCGAGCGGTCTCGGGCATGCCCCTTAAAGGGGCTTTTTTACTTGCCCTTTCCTACCGACTCACCCGTAAACGGGTCGAACAGTTCTTTCATCGTGAGTTGTTCGTAGTTCTTATCTTCTGTTAGCTGATTCCGAATGTATTCGACGATCGCTTTCCTGTTACGTCCTACCGTATCCACAAAGTATCCTCTACACCAAAACTGTCGATTTCCGTACCGATACTTTAGGTTCGCAAACTTATCGAAGATCATCAGCGAACTTTTTCCCTTCAAGTATCCCATAAATTCCGACACACTTAACTTAGGAGGGATACTTACCAGCATGTGAATATGGTCTGGGCATGCCTCCGCCTCATGAATCTCCACACCTTTTCTCTCACATAGCTCTCGAATGATTTTTCCGATTTCTCTTTTTAATTTCCCATAGATCACTTGTCGTCTGTACTTTGGCGCAAATACGATATGGTATTTGCAGTTCCAGCGTGTATGTGCTAGACTGCTCTTATCCATTTCCCTTGTCCTCCTTGATTTCATGATGCGGTTGGCAGACCGGCTATCATTTTATCATAAAGGTCAAGGGATTTTTACTCATAGCTATAAGCTTTCCTGAACCCCCAGTCAAACTGGGGGTTTTCTTCGACAAAAAGGCCGGCCCCCGGGTATACCCGAGGGCCGGCTAGAGAGGGAGTATGCAGGGTTAGAGCTAGAGCGATTAAACGGCGGGTTCGGAATAAGCGGCGGCGATCAAGCTTTCGGGACCGACGCGAGTCGGCGTAGCTGTCGTGCTGTTCACGGACACAACCGCTTGGTAAATCAGGAAGCCATCAGGGTTCGGCGGATGATAATCGGCTCCGGCAATCGTGAAGGCAAATTGCCCGCCTTCGCCGCTAACGGTCGGGAAGCCTTCGGTTACTGTGTAAACCGGTACTGTTCCCAGCGACGAAATCCGGTTAATAGTAATTGTTACATTGGTGGGAGCGGTACTTGCAACGGAGATTGTCACCGTGGCGGAGAACTGAATTTCCAGGTCGGGACCCGCGGCCGAAGTATTCAACCCGAGCGTACCGAAAATGGCGGGTGTCGTCGTGACCGCAGTGCCCCCCAGGGAATTTACGGCTACCTTCGCGTCAAGAAATTGTCTTGGCATTAAATTCTACCTCCTTTCATAATTCTATCGTATGTAAGTAGAAAGATTTCGCATGGACGAACTTTCCCGTTATGTTAAAAGAGGCTCTTAAACAGATTAAATCTAATAGAGACTTTTCAGCAGCTAAAGCAGGGGGTATATGTAAAAACCGCCGGGATCCAAGATCCCGGCGGTTTTTGAACATGCATTACACAGGAGTCGGTAAGTCGGAGTAAGCTACAGCCTGGAAGCTCTCCGGACCAACCCGGGTCGGGGTGACGGCCAAGCCTGCCGGAATGCTGACAAAAGCTTGATAGATGATGAAACCAGCGGGCGGCGGGACGTCGATACCGCTAACCGTAATGACATCCGTCGTCAGCAGCAGTGTTCCGACCGGCAGCGATTTGGTGGCCGTATAAACCGTTGTCGGAACGCCGTTAATAACACGTCGGATCGTGATCGTTACAGGGACAAGAATGGCGACGGTGGCGCTCAGCGTAACGGTGGCGCTGAAGTGGACACGCAGGTTGGGACCGGCATCGGCCGTGTTCAACCCGAGTGTGCCAAACAAAGCGGGTGTCGATGACGCGGCGATCGAGATGGAATTCGCGGTCGAAGCGTTCTGGGAAAGCTGGCTGTCTACTAAAAAGTTCGGCATTTGTTTTCTCCCTCCTTTCTGATGCTATTCTATGCAGCGTGCTGGAAGAAGGTTGGACGAATTATCCAAGAATAGCAAAAGAGGCGAAAGGAGGTAGATTAACTTCCCGATTTAATAGAATGCTATAGATTCGTGCGCGCCAACACTTGAAGCAGCGCTTCCCGATGCCGGGCCTGCGTATTCAAATATTCCGGCATAATCTTCTCCTGATGACGCAATGTTCCCATGGCATCATGCCAGCGGTAGGCCGTCAGCGCCTCGTTGAGAAACGGAAAACACGTACCGCTCACGATCGCCCGAAACCAGAAATCCAGGTCATGGGTGTAAGGAAGGCTCTCGTCAAACAGGCCGATCGTCTGAAACAGCTCCTTCTTGACCATCACCGTACATCCGTTAACGGGGTTCCCGTTCAAAAAGCCGCGGTAGAAATCGGTCGTTACCTTGAATCCCGGAGAAACCTGATATTGAGTCACCTTTCCCGTTTGATCGATATAATTAAAATTCGTATGGGAAATGCGTGCGCGCTGATCCCGCATAAAAGCTACTTGATGTGCGATTTTATCGGGGTAGAACAAATCATCCGAACTCAGCCAGGCGATATATTCGCCGGAAGCGTTCCTAATGCCGTGGTTCAGCGCCGTGGCCGTGCCCCCGTTCGCTTTTCCCATATAACTGATATAAGGAAGATAAGGCGTAAGACGGTCGGCATGCCGGGTGGATCCGTCATCCACCACGATGATTTCCAAAGGCTTATAAGTTTGGTTCAATGCGCTCTGTACGGCCTGATCGATATAGGCGCAATTGTAGAAAGGAATGACGATGGTAACTAACGGAAGCACCTCAATCTCCTCCTTTCGCTTCATCCCGGTAGTATCGGATTATATCTTCCAGGGAAGTCCGGAGGGGATAGAGGGGAACCCACCCGATCCTTTCCAGATATTCCGGCTGGATGACCTCGGCCGTGGAATCGGCCGTCGGGCTGTCTCCCCACTCTACCGTCATCCGGCTGCCCGAGAGGTTTAGCATCGTCGTCGTCACTTCTTCGAGCGTTCGGGGCTGGCCCGAGCAAACCTGATAGATTTCCCCGCTGGAACCATAAGCCAGCAAAAAGGCATAGGCCCTTACCGCGTCGCGGACATCCAAAAAGTCCCGCCGCTCCTGCCGGGAGGAGACGCGAAAAGGGGGAGTCCCCCCCTCTCTTTCCTCCTGAACGATCCGTCCGCCGAGCAGCGAGCAAAAGCCCGTCGAACGTCCGGGGCCCATCAAATTGCTCGGTTCCGCCAGAATGACATGCTGGTCGAACAACTGTTTCCAGGACAGCGCGACCAGCTTCTGCAACGTTTTGCTCAGCCCGTAAGGATGGTGGGGACGATAGGAAGAAGAAAGCGACGGCCCGGACAAGCGCGATCCCACCACAAGCGTACGGCAGGCGGGAATGTCCCGCAGCGCGTCGAGTAAATAAAGAACGGAGAGCACGTTGGATTCCATGTAAAGCATCGGATCTTTCCATGACTCGGGAACGGAATTTTTGCCGCCCAAATGCAAAACGTAATCCGGCCGAATCCGGCTCACCGTTTCCCGGACCTGTTCATAAGACAGCAGATCGCAGCGGTGATAGGTGACTCCGCCCAGGCCTGCCTGCCCCTGTTCATCCCGCACCACCGCGGCCACCCGCATGCCTATGGAAGCAAAGTAACGACAGGCATGACTCCCGGTGAACCCCGAGGCGCCCGTGATGAGAATCAGCTTATTTTGTAATAATTGCGTTCTCTCATCCATCTCTCCAACTCCTTCAGCATCTCCCGGTAAGGAGGGACTTTGTAGGTCCAATCGGTGCGGGTCGACACCAGCGTCCGATCCTGTACGGGCGTATCGCTGGGAACGACGGTAATCCGCTTGAGATCCCAGATTTCTTGAATCAGCAATAGCAGATCATGCTTGCTGATCGGGGTCGGCTGGGCCAGGTGAATCAGCCCGGAGAGGGACGAATCCATCACCGCATCGATGGCCTTCGCCAGTTCCAGTGTGGTAACCCCGTTCCACAAAACGCGCGTATAGCCGGACACCTCGCCGCTTGAGCTCATAAACCAGTTCATGAGCCCGATGCGCCGGGTTCGGATTTCCGGCCCGATGATCGAGGTCCGAATCGTTAAATGGCCGGGCGCCCGGATTTCCCCGAGCGCTTTCGTTACGGCATAAACACTTTGTCCGTCCGGCTCATCCTCCTCGTTGTAGCCGCCCCGCGTCCCCTCAAAAACACAATCGGTGCTGATATGAATCAGCCGGGCTCCCGCCAGGTCCGCCGCCCGCTGAAGGCGGTGCGGCAAAAACCCGTTAATATGGTAGGCGTTGATTTTATCCCGCTCGGCAAACTGGTTGAGCACCCCCACCGCGTTGATCAGGATGTCCGGGCGGACGGTTTCGACCACTTTTTCCACCATGAAACTGTCGGACGCATCCAGGTAGAGCCCTTGGGGATCTTTGGGATCCCGGCTCGTATAAAACACGTGGTGTCGCCCCTGATGCCGGAAATAGTCTACCAGCACATGGCCGGCCATCCCGTTCCCTCCGACAATGAGCAGCTTCATGACAAGAACCCCCCGCGCCGCAGAATATTCCGGATCTCGTCTTTGGTCATCAGATTATGCTCCGAGCTGAAGCTGCTGAAAGAGACCGGGTCGCAATGGCTGTAATGCTCCCGCAGGCCGGGGATGCCAATCGTCGGCAAAATGACCAGATACGCTTCGTCGTAAACCACGGTCGTCAGACTTTCGAAATCGCTCATCAGAATCTCATGAATTTTTTCGCCGGGGCGAATACCGCTTTCGGTAATCTTCACATCCGGCACCCCCGAATCCTCGATCAGCACCTCCGCCAAGTCCACAATCCGGCAGGTCGGCATCGTCATCACGAAAATTTCACCGCCGACACTTTCAACGGAAGCTTTAAACAACAGGGATATCGCGTCGCGGAGCGTCAGGAAGAAGCGGGTCATTTTCATATCCGTGATCGTGACCTGCCCCTTTTGCCGGATCTGGCTCTTGAACAGATGAACCACACTGCCGTTCGTGCCGAGCACGTTACCTCCGCGCACCGTAACAAAACGGGTTTTGCTGCGGAGCAGATTGGCGTAAACGATCAGCTTCTCCCCGATCGCTTTGGTCATGCCGTAGAAGTTGGACGGATTCGCCGCCTTGTCCGTAGAAATATAGATCACCTTTTCCACTTCATTGGCTATGGCGGCTTCAATGACGTTTTGCGTCCCGATCACATTCGTTTTTAACGCTTCGTAAGGCTGGTCCTCGCATACCGGCACATGCTTCAAGGCCGCCAGGTGAAACACGTAATCCACGTCCTGGGAGGCCTGGATGAGCGCCTCCTTGTCACGGATATCGCCGATGCAGAATTTCAAGCGGTCATCTTCAAATTGACGGCTCATCGCTACTTGGGTGGACTCGTTCCGGGAAAAGACGATCACCTCCCGGGGCTGCTGCGGCAACAACTGCGTGATTAACTCATGTCCCCAGGAACCGGTCCCTCCGGTTACCAAAATCCGTTTATTCTCAAACATGCCGTTTCCCTCCAAGCAGAAATTTAACAACCTTCTCCGACACCTTATCCGCCAGGTACCCCTCCGGACATTCCCATGACCGGTCCATCTCCGTCATCAACGCCACCGACCGGGCGATGCGCTCGGCATCCAGGCCGGACACGATGTTGCTGCCGCAATCCACAGTCTCGGGTCGTTCGGTCGTCCGCCGTAAGGTGACCGTGGGAACATGCATAATGCAGCATTCCTCCTGCACCGTGCCGCTGTCGGTCAAAGCGCAGGAAGCCTGTTCCTCCAGCCGGACGAAGTCAAAAAAGCCGAAGGGCTCGTGAAATTCAACGAGCGGATGCATTTCCATCCGCAGATCGCTTGCGATTCTGGAACGGGTACGGGGATGGATGCTGCAAATCAGCCTCCGCCCGTAAGTCTCGGCGACCTTGTTCAAGCCGGACATAATCTCGCGCAAATGCTCCGGCCGATCCACGTTCTCCGCGCGGTGGGTCGTCACCAGGAAGTAATCACCCGGCCTGAGGCTCAAGCGCTCCAAAATGTCGCTGCTTGCGATTTTTTTCTCGTAATGGCGCATCACTTCATAAATCGGATTGCCGGTCAGCACGATGTTTCGGCTCGGATAGCCTTCGGCGATCAAATGGCTTTTGCTCTGGGCCGTATATGGCATATTTACGGAGGAGATCGCGTCGATCACTTTCCGGTTCTTCTCCTCCGGCACATCCAAATCAAAACAGCGGTTCCCCGCCTCCATATGCACTACGGGAAAGCCCATCCGTTCCGCAAGGATGGCGCACAAGGCGCTGTTCGTATCGCCCAACAACAGCACACGGTCCGGTTGCTCCAGCTCCAAGATCCGCTCCACTTGGGAAAACATCGCCGCCATTTGGCCGCCAAGCGAGGCCTGGCGGTCCTGCAAAACGTAATCGGGCGCACGGAGACCGAGCTGCTCAAAAAAAATACCGCTCAGGCTGGCCGTAAAATTCTGGCCCGTATGGACCAGAACATGCTTGCTCGCATACCGGTCCAGCAAGGGAATAATCAGGCTCAAGCGGATGATTTCCGGTCGCGTCCCCAGGATCGTCATAACCTTCACCTTAATCTCCACCCCCTGAAGTTAAATGGTCTAATCCGCCTTCACGGTTACCTTCTTCCCGCCGCAGCTCTACGCCGGGAACGACGGCGTCTCGAACGACCGCGCCGCACCGTCCGGCGGCTTCTTCCCGGTTTTCGCCTCGCCTTCCGGCTTGCGGAGAAGCGAGTCCGCCGCCGCGGCAATCCTTTGCGTTTCAGCCTCCGGCCCCGCCGTTTAAGCGGTATTCCCGCGGGTCGGGCTGGTGTCGGTCCGACAGGCTCCGGCAAAGGAGCGGGCGCCTCCGGGGAGGCGTCGAAGGCATACAAAGCTTCCTCCATCGGGACCGTCTGGCCCGAAAGGGACAAAATATGCCCCAAAATGCTGAGCAACCGGCTCTCATAGGCTTCGGAGCCGAAAATGCTCTCCACACGCCTTTGGTTTTCCAAACCGACTTGTTGCAGCGCATCCGGTAATTCCAGCAGCTCCGAAATTTTGGCCGTCAACCCTTCTTTATCTCCGGTCGGTACAAGGTACCGCTCATTTCCCGTAAATTGGAGAATCTCCCGAAGCCCGCCGGAGGCATAAGCCACCACAGGCTTACCGAAGATCATCGCTTCCATGGCCGTCATGCCGAACCCTTCACTGAGCAGGCTCGGGATGACCACCAGGTCCATCGCGGAATAAGCTCCTTCAATGTCCTTCTCGTAATCAATGAAGAGAAACCGGCTGCTCCGGCCCGAATCGGCGGCGTTCTTTTTGAGGGAAGCGTAGTAAGTCCGGTCCACCTCGCCGCCGATCACAACAAAATACAGCTCCGGGTATTTCTTTACCAGCAGTCCCGCCGCTTCGACGAAATGATCCGCCCCTTTCTCGGCGATGAGAAACGAAGAGATGTATCCGATCACCTTCGCATCGGCTGAAATCCCCCAGGCCTTTCGTTTCGTCAGCCTTTTGGCGGGCCATTGGTCCGGATGAAATTCATCTCCCCAGGAGGGATACAGCAAACTCACCTTGGATTCGGCCGGCTTCCCTTGAAAAGGAGCGACCGCGGTCTCCGAAATCCCAATAATCCAATCGCTGTATCGATCGACAATCGCCACAGCCCCTTCCGTGTGGGCGTTGTCCCGGATGATCTCCGTAATGTGCCAGATGACCGGAATGCCCCGGGATTTTGCGGCCATAGCGGGAACGATGTTCACGCACGTATTGACGAAAACGTAAGCGGGAGCTTCCCGAACGAGCAGGTCCACCAGACCGGCCGTGGCCGGATGGTTCTTTAACTGCTGCGCATCCCGGTTCAGAAATTCGTTGGGGTCACACATGGTATAAAGCATGGGCGTCTCATAAAACAGCACCCGGATGCCGTAATCCTCGGCGAGTTTCGTTAAAATTCCCTCATGGGGAGCCACGATCACACAATCGAAATGGAGCGACAGCTTCCTGGCCAGAAACAAGAGCAGCTTTTCGGCACCCGTGATACTCCGGGTATTGCATACATGTGAAAAAAGCATCAGCTTTTTTCTTTCCGACATCTTCGATCACCTCAGCATCGTTATGAGGAGCTGCCGCCTCCCGGTATAGTCCGTATTCGCACCGGTTATCCGAAAATAATGCGAAGCATTTCGTCAATCCGGTTGCTGTACGTGTGCTCACGGTACGTTCTCTCCAAGGCCCGGAGGGCGATGTCCTGTCTCTCTTTTTCATGGGTCAGATAAAAGTCCACTTTCTCCAAGAGCTCCTGCGGCGAGGTAAATGTCTCGATTTCCACGCCGGGTCTATAGAAAGAGGCCAGATCGTCCCGGGCGTCGACCATTTGCAGCGTCGCGCACGCCGCAATTTCAAAGGTCCGCGGGTTTGGCGATATGGCGGGAATTCCGGCCGCGTTTTTATTCACCGTCTCTTCAAAGGGGGAACGATGCAGATTGATCATAATTTTTGTGCTGCCGTAGACTTGCGACGTCTCCAGCGGCCCCATCCATTTTCCGAGATCGATTCGTTCGGCGTAAGCCGGGTATTCCGGGAGGCGGTCCCACCATAGGCCGTTCATGCTCAATCCCCGGTCCATCAACGGTCCGATAATCGGCTGGAAGAATGTTACCCGGTTCCAATACGCGGATCCGATAAACCCGACGTTCCGGATCTCGGGCACTCTCGCGACGATAGGCCGATAATGTTCGGGAAACGCCGCAAACGGCAAATAATGGACATTCGGGCATCCGAGAGACCGATAAAGGTCGATGCAATTGCGCTCCAGCGTAAAAACGTAATCGTAATGAGGCGCCATATTAAAGGTAATATCCGTATAATAAGGGTCATCGGTCATCCATACGGCCGTCCGGATGCCGAGGGTACGGACCTGGTCGATATGCTCCAGCGATTGTTCCATACCGTCCAGCACCAGCACCAGATCCGGCCGGGTTGATGCCGCAAGCTCGGGCAGGGGAACGCCGGCCTCGCAAATGATCGTCTCCGCGGTCATCTGGCGCAGGGTGGATATCACAGCCTCATCGATCGGCGAGTAGGGGAATCCTTTACCGGAACCGACATAAAGCACCCGGACCTGGCGAAACGGAAACTGAGGTTTGACCCTTTCCACAATCGCATTGGAGCGTCCGCGTAAATATCCTTCGAGATAACCGTCTCTCAATCCGTCCTGTCTTCCCCGTTCCCAGGAGGTCAATAGTTCCCCGCCCACAGGTGAAAAAACTGTTGTGGTCATTTCGTCACCGTCACTCCTTCTGTTATTTTCGCGAAAACACCGCCTTCAGAGTTGCATCGCCCCAAGCAGCCGGTGGATCCGGTCGGTGAACGTATGATACCGTCTCGTCGTCCACAGGGACCGCCAGGCGATTCGAAGCCGATCTTGCTCGTGATTCAGATAGTGCTCGATTTTGTTCCGAAGTTCGTCCGCGTCCCGGAACGTTTCAATGTCATATCCCGGCCGGTAATAGTCCGTCAGGTCCTGGCGGATGTCGGTGATCTGGAGCGTCCCGCACCCGCTGATCTCATAAGTTCTCGGATTGATGGAGGAACCCGGCACATTATGGGAGTTGCGGTTATCGTGACCGGCGGCCGTAGGCCGGTGCATATTGATCACGATTTTGGCTCCGTTATAGAACGAAACCGTTTCTTCGACGGGGATCCATCCATTGTGAATAAAAGCGGATAACGACTCATAATTTTGAAGACGATCCCAATGTCCTCCGGCGATCATCACTTTCTTGCCCTGCAGGAATGGGGCCAACCGATCGAACAGCTCCACCCTGTTCCAAAACGCGTTGCCTATAAAGCAAATGTCGTATTGCTGCTCCCGGGGAACCTGCAGCGGGCGAAAGAGCGCAGGATCCGCGGCTAGCGGAAGATAGTGCACCTGCCCGCAGCCGGCTTGGCGGTACAGCGGGACACACTCCAGTTCGTGGGTGAATACGGCGTCGTAATATTGCGACAGGCGTACCGTATCCTCCGTAAAATAAGGATCGTCTACAAACCATACCGCCGTCCGGATCCCAATTTGACGAATCTGTACGATCTGATCGGCGTGATTCTCGGGGAATACATGCAGCGCGTTCATCACGAGCACCAGATCGGGACAATGGCTGATAGCGGCCTGAAGCATCGTATCGGGGGAAGCCACGATGCATTCTTCCGTCATCGCTCGGAGCGCATCGGCCACACCGCCGTCGATCGCCTCAAACCCTTGCTGAACATAGAGCACGCGGAGCTTCCGTTTGGGTGCGGAAAATTGCGGAACGCGGGCGAGAACCGCCCTGCATCCCCCGTAACGGTAGCCTTCGGTATACCCGGCCCGGTATTCGTCTCCGGTTCTCGCATCCATCACGTTGTTCAAGGCATTCATCCTATCTTTTTGGATTTCCTGGGTCCCTATAAATATATGCTCCAAGGACACGTGCATCATGGACGACTACCCGGTAGCCTGAGAAATTGGCGAATGCCTTGAATGCCCCTTGAATGCCAATAAAAAAAGAACCCCCTATCCCGAATGATGATCGGAATAGAGGGTTCTCCCCCATGAAGCCGGGCAGCCGTGACCTGATTAGACCCGCTCGGTATAAGCCATCGTATGCCCGTCCTCGTAACCTTTGGCAAAACCGGAATTAAATCCTTCCTGGTACGCTTCGTTATAGGACTGTTCATAGGCGGCCGGATCTTCCGGAGCGGCGGCTGGCGGAGCCGATTCCGGAGCGGCCGTTGGCGGGGCCGCCTCCGGAACCGCGGGTACATTTTGAGGCAAAGGCTGTTCCGGAACAGGCGGAAGCAGGGCGGGGCCGGAAGCTGGGACCAAATGCAGGCGCCGCTTAGGGCGAAGCTGTCTTTTACGCCCCCGCTTCAGGCCAAGCAGCCTCCGGCTGCGCCGCACGATTCGCTTGCGCTTGGGTATCCGCGCCTTTACCGGCTTTCTCGTTTTAACCCGGCGTCTCCGCCGCAATTTCGTCATCGTTGTCATCTTATCCCTGATCCTCCTGTTCTCCTCGGGTGGCGGATGCTGCTGGGTAGCACAAGTTCGTAATCCATGGCGACGAAGGAGTTCCATAGTGTACGCGATGTACGCGGATGCCGCATACCGTCCGCGCCATCGCGTCTTGGTATTTCGCCAGAATGGTGATATTGGCGGCCAAATGGCGGGCCGTCTCCCCGGAATGGACGGAGACGTCCGCCAAGCTGTCCAGAATGCGGGCCATCGCCATCTGGCTTCTCGCAATCGACTCGATGAGTTTGAGCTTTACCGCTTCTTCTTCCTGAAGGTTCCAGGTCATTTGTCCGAATCCTCCAGGTCGAGACTGCCGCTGAATAAGCCGCCGAAATCGCCGTCGTCCCCCCCGGATTCCTCTTCTTCAGGAGGAAGCACCGTCTTTAAGTTGCTGCACAATCCGTTCTGCAGCTTGGTGAGCCCCTCGATCACCTCCACGAGCTGCTCATGGACATCAAGCGGATCGGACAGCTGCTTCTCATGCGTTTCGAAGCTGTGGGCGTGCACATGATTCACGATCCAGTTGCGAACTTTCTCGGCCTCCACCGCCTTCGCTTCCAAAATCATCGCGACGTTCCACTGGATTTTGGAGGCGGCGTCCAGTATTTGCAAATAAGCCTGTTCTCTGCTCATCCCATCATCCCCGCAATCCTCATCCTACTCTTCCTCCTGCCCCCGGGTCTCCTTCAGAACCAGGCCGAGATTCTCGGCCATAGCCTCTTGAAGATCCGCTATGGCATTTAAATAGGAGATCACGCTCTTGTTTACGCGACCTGTATTCTCCAGCAACCCCGGCGTCCCTTCGAAAACCGGTTCCCCATCAGGAATGGCATGCACAATCTGAGCCATGCGGACGGCGACTTCCCGTTCGGCATCGATGATTCGCGCCATTTGCTGGTGGGAATTTGACATATGAACGATGATCTCCGATATTTTTTGCTCCATCCTGATTCCTCCAACTAAGAGCTTGGATTGCCCCGCAGGAGCCACGGCGCTTCCGCCGGTACGATCCTGTTCTAGCATATGCCGGAGTGACCGGAGCCGTTCCTTGGCGCCCCCGGTTTATAGCACATCCGAAGCCAGAATGACGGGCGGCAAAATAGGATTTCCTTCGGGCATTTCGGACAATCCGGCGACCGATGAAGACGGAGACGGCGTCGACAGCCCCCAGATTTGGCAGGTGTAGGGCGACAAAATTTCCCTTCGCGCGCCCCGGTCGATTAAATAGAGGCGTCCCCCCGCATCCTGAAGAACCGTCAACTGTTCTCTCTGTCTCCGCTGCAAAGCAAACAGTTCCTCCGGGGCTGAAACTTCGGGTCCGGCGGGGATCTGCATCAGGTCGACGACGGACAACCTTACCGCCCGATTTCGGATCTCCCCGGTCGTCAAGTGCGGGGCCAGAAGTCTGCGGGTGCCGCCTTCCAGCCAGTAAATTCGTCCCGAAGCGCTTCGGACCCAGCACAACGGCGGATAAAAGTCGGACATGTCCATAACGCTGCCGGCGGTCCGCAACCGCTCTTCCCGGGTTTGCAAATAGGCATAGACGGATCCCCACTTCTCATTAAAATAACCGCCGTTTTTCCCGTTCACCTCGGAAACCTTCCGTTCGCCCAGTTCCTTCATCGTCACGCTTCCATAGTGATGGACGAAGGTATCCCCGGCGATCTTCAGCTTTTTCCCTTGAAGCCGCAGCCGGAGAATCCAGTCATCATCCTCGTAATTACCGACTTCATAACCTTCGTCAAAATAACCGATTTGTTCAAAAGTACTCCGCGGAAAGAGCAGACAAAATCCGACCAGCCGATCCGCGTCCCGCCATTTTCCCCGATCGCTCCGGTTATGGGAGGCCGCGAAAGCGCGCATCCCCGGGATATCGCCATAAGCCGTCTCGATCTGCTGCTCGCCGCTGATATAATTGGTAACCGGCCCGACGGCGGCGGCATCCGGACTTTCGCTCAAGCATTTTAACAATTGGACGATCCATCGCTCCGTAACCAGCACGTCGTTATTCAGCAGGACCAGATAGCGCCCCTTGGCCATCATCAGGCCGGTATTGACCGCCCGGGCAAACCCCAGGTTGGTCTCGTTGACGGCCAGACGAAGCGGACCTCGCCGCCTCCGCAGTTCCTCCACCGTACCGTCCTGCGACCCGTTATCAACGACGATCAGCTCGTAGGGATAATCGGTAAAGGCCTCGATACTGTCCAGGCACTCCATCAGCATTTCCTTCTTGTTAAACGTAGGAATAATGATGCTGACGCCGTCAAAATACCTGCCGAAGCTTTGCCTTCCCGCCGAAACTCCTTGGGCATACCCCGCTTCATACCCTCTATGAAAATCGGCCTGTCGATTCGGCATCCGGCACTCCACCTCCCATTATCATATCAACGGGACCTCCCCGCTCACGAGTTTGTCGGCCATGTGGCCGAAATCCAGCGCGGCCTTTCCCGATACGGCGGCGATGCCGGCGCAAATTGTCACGGCCGCGATGCCGGCGGCCACGAGGGCGAGATCAAATTCGATTCCCGCCGCCTGTTTGACGATCCGGTCCGCGTCATGGATCCCGTTGACGGGAGCGATCACGCCGCAAATCCGACAGCCTTCGGCCGCCAGCCGTTCGGCCAGGGCCGGCGCGGCATTGCCGACAAGGAGCAGGCGGCGCCCGGCAATCAGCTTGCGGAGCCAGCCTTCCTCATTGAGCGCATAATTGATCGTTGAGGATGTCATCTTCAGCGCCCGATAGTCCAGGCCGTAGTACCGGAGAACCGGAAACAGCAGACCTTGGAAGAAAGGGTGCCTCGATTCCGGCACGCCGACCAGATCCGCTTGCCGCAGCGCCCCGGCCAGCGCCTCCCGGGCCGCCCGGTCCGGCAAATCAACGCCGGCATAAGGAAGAAACGTGCCGTACCGCTTGACCTGTTCGGTCGGAAGGACGGTATCATGCGCCAAAGTGAGCAGTTCCCCGTCGCCCAGGCGAATGAGGGAGAGCGGTTCTCGTTCGTGCAAAGTCCGCTCAAAGGCCTTATACACCTCGGAGGGCGTTTTGAGCCGCATCAAAAACGAAGACAGCGCCTCAAGACCCGCACGGATCACGTCATCCAATCCCAGCTCGGGAAGGATCATATAGCGGGGAAGCTGAAGGCCCACCCGGGCTTCGCCGCCGTCAAACAGACCCGAACGGTATCCCTCGTCATAGGCTTCCGCCCGGGCCGCCTCCAGGCTCTGCTTCTTGGCCGGCAGCGGAGCCATGCCCGGCGGGAGCCCGGCGGAAATACCGCCATGCGAAGCAGGCGGCGAATCCGCTGACGGTGGCGGCGCTGCAACACCCGCTTCTCTCTCGCGGTTTACGGCTATCGTCCCGCCATGGCTCCCCGGGATCCCCTGCTCCCCCCTCCGGGTCAAGACCCCGCTATCTTGCGGTGAGCCGACCCGGAGCGTTCCGTTTCGGGTCGGTCCGGGTCTGCGACTGGCGGCGAAGCGTTTTTTGCGTCGTGCTGGGGTCAACCGCAATTTTCTTCGTTTCGGGAACCTAAGGCCGAACCTGGACAACGGTCTCTTCCGGCGTCTGGCTCGCATTCGCATTTTCTCCCTTCCTTGGTCTATGGCAGTACCCCTTTCATATGCTCGGCGGCTTCCTTCAGCGATTCGAAGGTTCCGGCATCCCCCCACCACAGCTGCAGTACGTCGTATTCCAGCTTTCCGTTACGAGCGTACAGATTGTTCACATCCGTAATTTCCAGTTCCCCGCGCGCGGAGCGGTTGATGCCCTGAATCCACCCGAACACCGCGCCGTCATACATGTAAATGCCGGTGACCGAATAGTTTGATTTTGGGTTCTGGGGCTTTTCCTCAATATAAGAGATCAGATCCGGGCGATCCGGGTCGAAAACGGGAACTCCGTACCGCCGGGGGTCCTTCACGGGTTTAAGCAGCACTCTGGCGCTGCCCGGCGGCTGCTGCTTAAATTTATCCACGTAGGGCGTCAAGTCGTCCAGAAACAGGTTATCCCCCAGGAGCACCACGAATTTTTCGTCCGGGGCAATGAATCCTTTGGCCAGTTCCAGCGCTTCCGCGATGCCCCCCGCCGACTCTTGAACCCGGTAAGTCAAATTCACTCCAAAATGTTCCCCGCTCCCGAAATATTGGGTGTACAATCCACCCGACTGCTTTCCGATCACCATGAGAATATCGGTGATTCCGGCTTGGCGCAGCCGTTCTATCCCGTAACTAACCATGGGATGATTCCCGACCGGAAGCAGATGCTTATTGATCAGCCGGGTTAGCGGGTATAGACGTGTACCGGTGCCTCCCGCCAAAATCACACCTTTCATGAGCTCCCCTCCTAGTAAGATTCCTTGATATTGGAGCGGGCGGTTTCCGCGGAATTTCAGCTAAACGAATTCCCATGGATCCACCCCCCATTTATCGATAAACAGCCTTCGGTTTTTTCGGATCAGGTCGTTCCAGCCCTCCGGATTCTCGGCTTTAAAGCTGGCGCTTCCCGCGTGGTAGACCAGGGTGTCCCCGCACACGAGCAGTTTGTACCCCCGCTGTCTTGCCCTGTAGCTGTAGTCGTCATCTTCATAGTGTCCCGGTGAAAATCGTTCGTCCAGGTAGCCGACGTTCTCCAGCACCTCTCGCTTCATCAATAGACACATCCCGATGAGGCGGCGAACTTCCTGCCACTTCGCCGGGTCCGGTCGGTTCATCCGCTCGGCGAGCGAGGTAAAATCCGCTTCTCCGGCCCACGGAAGATCGATTTGCTGGCGGCCGCTGGCGAAGTTGGTAACCGGTCCGACTAGACCGACCTCACTTGCGCTCCATAGCGCCGCCAGCATGTTGGAGAGCCAGCGCGGCTGCACCTCTACATCGTTATTGAGCAGGAGCAGTTGATCGCCGGACGCGATCGACATTCCCCGGTTGCAGGCCTCGGGGAACCCCCTGTTTCCCGGCAACGCAAACAGCACCAATTGCTCCCGCACCGCGTAAGCGACCGTCTCATCGGAGGAGCCGTTGTCCACGATGATAATTTCATAAGGAACCTCCGTATGGCGCCGGATCGACTCCACGCAGGAACGCAGCAGACCGAGTCCGTTGTAGGAAGGAATGATGATGCTGGTCAGGCCGAATTCGCTCACCTTGCGTTCCTCGCTTTCGCCAGCTCGCTTCGCGATAACCGCGTTGTATCGAGCCGGATTCCCTTCATCTGCATTACCGTTTCCAACGCCTCGATATGGTCGCCCACGATCAATTTCGCCACGGCGTTCCCGGCACCGGTATTTCCGGCGCGTATCCGGTTTTTGCGCAGGACGTTAACCGCGGAAGGAGCCGTCACTTCGAAGCCCCGGGCTATCGCGAGAGCTTGGGCCTTCGGGGGAACGGCCAATGCCGGCGTCCCGATGGCGTCGATCAGCTTCCGGGACAGGGCGTGAGGCACCGCCGTCAGCGAATTGGCCTGCAAATCCGGCCGGCCCAGAAGCAGATTGAGAAGCGTTTTGCTTCGGGTCACCTCATCCTGTTGGGGAAAAGGCGGGAGAAAGGGCGTTATATCGTTCAACGCCATATCCGTCCCGCGGTCGACGGCCAGCAGAAACGGGGCCAACTCCTCGGCGACAACCGGAAGGTCTCCGTCGACGAACAGGATCGTTTCCCCCCGGACCGCCTTGGCTCCCACCGCCCGGCCCACGTCGTGGCCTAGGCGTTCCGGAAAATGGAGCTTCAGCACCCGAGGATGGCGGAAAACGGCCTCTAAACTTCCGTCGGTGCAGCCATTGAGCACTACCATGATCTCCTGAAGCGGCAGCTTCTCCAGTTCGGAGAGCACGAGAGGCAGCGTCTTTTCCTCATTGCTTGCGGTGACGACCGCCGATGCGGAGCGTTGCAGCGGAAGCGGAATCTCCTTCGGGGGGATGCCCGAGCCTGCCGAATACCCTTCGCGGAAAGCCAGCGCGCAGTCCGTGATTTCCCGGACCGTCCCGCCCCCCTTCCGCGATTCCGCCGCTGCGGAAAACCAATCGTTAAAGGCTTCCCTGAATGTAGTTCCGCATCCTCTCGAAGCGGCATGGCCGGAGCCTGCCGTAAAACCCGCCTTTCTCGCGGCCGTTTCCATCCACCCCGGTCGTCCGGTTTCATCGGAAGCCGCGCGCTGACTCAGCGGCGGAATTCGGCCGTGTCCGGTACGCTTTCGTCTTATGCCTCCGGCACGGCTCTCCGGGCGGCCTCGGCGTAATCCCTTGCGGTTCATGTTATCACCTAACCTTATCGCGCAATCGTCCAAGATCGTCATAGCCGCCTCTTGCGCCTTTCTCCCGGATCAGCCCGTGGATCGCTTGCAGGTGATCCCCCAGCACCAGCGAGGTCAGTAAATCGCGGCAGCCCTTCCGGCGGCGGCGGGGATTTAATCGTCCCACCTGAACCGTATGAACCGCGCGGACCTCCAAGCCCCGGAGTACCGCCGCCGCCAGCGCCAGAGGCGGGACGTCCAGAACGGACGAACCGATCGTCTGCAGCGCTTTCCGGCTCAAAGCGTGGGGAATTGCCGTCAACGAAGCTCCCCGCAGGTCCGGACGGGCCAGCCAGGCGTTCAACACATGCTTCGCGACGACAACCGGATGGGGTTCCCGCCGGTTCGGCGGCCCCGAGTAGCCGTTAAGCGCCACGTCCACGCCGCCTTCAAGCACGGCTTCCGCGAATGGGCGCAACTGCCAGGCGGGAATGACCATATCGGCGTCGATGAACAGGAGCGCCCGGCCCTTCGCCGCCTCCGCCCCTACCCGGCGTCCCACGTCATGGCCCAGCGGGTCCGGGCTCCAAATGACCCTGGCGCCGAGTCTTCGCGCCACATCAGGCGTCCCGTCGGTCGACCCGTTCGCCACCACAATCGTTTCGCTTCGCGGATGAACCCGTCCCGCTTCGCGCAGGACAGCCGGAAGCGTGGCCTTCTCGTTCAAGGCCGGAATAATGATAGAAACCAGGGGCTCGGGATGATTGATGAGCGGCTTCCGCTTCTTGGGACGAATCGTTTTTTTTCGGTTCGTTCGAATGCGGGGGGTTCGCTTGCGAATCAAACCTGTCACCTCCCAGTCCTGTATATACTGAGCATATACCTCAGTGTATGTCGGTTGCGAAGGGTTGCAACGGCAAACGTACAGCCTTTCGGGTGCCTTCCTGAACAAAGAAAGGCACGGGGGTATCCCCCGTGCCTAAAACTTCGGAATCCTCAACAAGCCGGAATCCCGTTAATATCGGCCCTCCCGAATCAGTCGGACCCAGCGGCTTGCGGTATGATCCCAGCGAAAATGCTGCCTGGCCAGCTCTCTGCCGCAGCAGCCCATTCTTCTTCGCAAATCCCGGTCTCCGAGCAATTGCAGAACGCGTTCGCTGAGCTGCTCCCTCCAGGCTTCCGGCGAATAAAGAAATCCGGCTTTGCCGTCAGCCACGACTTCGGGGATGCCCCCGACCCGGGCGGCCACCACCGGTACGGCCGAAGCCATGGCTTCGACGTTGACCAGCCCGAACGCCTCCTCCTCTCCCGAGGGAACGACGAGAACGTCGGCCAAATTGTACCAGTCCGCCACTTGGGGATAAGGAACAAACGGCAAAAACCGGACCGAACCGCCGTACGTCGCGGCCTCCGCTTTCAATCTCCTCGTATATCCCGTCTCCCGGTCGTTCCCGTAAAAGGCGCTGCCGACCATCAGCAGCATAGCTTGGGGCTCCGCCTTCACGATCTTCTCCCACGCCGTCAGCAGGTGATGCCCCCCCTTGGATGGAATGAGCCTGCCGACGAACAAGACGATTTTGGCGCCTTCCCAGCCCAAATCTTTCAACCTGGCCTCACGCAGCGCTTCTCCCGCCGGGGTCCAGCGGGGAGCGAAATCATCAAGGCTGACTCCCAGCCGGTTGACGTAAATTTCCTTGACAAGGGAGGGGAATCTCCGGCGGATCTCCAGCTTCAGATACTCGCTGTTCACGATCAGGCCGTCCAGGGCTTCCAAGTAACGAAGGGCCCGGTCGGGCCGAAGGCGGGGCGCGGATATGAAATTCGTCGAATGGAGGGTGAGGAGGACACGGGAACTCGGAAGTTTTGCCTTTAACCGATAAGCCAGGGCGGGCCGGTTGTGGACTTCCACGGCATCCGGCCGCCATAATCTCAAGTGACGTAATATGGAAGGAATGTACCGGGAGCCTCCCGGCAGCCGCCAGCACGGAACCCCGGCTACCTCCCCCTTCGCCGGAAGCCCCGAACCGGCCACCCCGTAGATCCGAACATCGAGCAGCCCCGAGGCCAAAGGAGACACTTTTTCCACCACGCGCTCCACCGAACTGCTGCGCCCGGAAGGAATGACGAAGGACCCCGGGGTAACGATCGCCACCTTACGATTTGCCATTTCCCATCCCCCTCTTTGAGATCCTATACGTAAACCTTCAAGCTCCGCCGAGGGTTTTATAAAACAGGCTGTCGCCGGAGTACAGTCGTCCACGCCATTTCGCCCGCATCCCATATATTGAACAAGAAGCCGTATCGAGGAGGAGACACCTATGGGACAGAACCATGTCGGTATTCTGCTTAATTCCAGCATGTACAGGGGGATCCCCCGGCGAAAGACCGGTCAGGAGTCGCTTGGCAACTATGAAGAAGCCGCACGGAGATACGGATTAATTCCCTGTTTTCTTCGTCTCGGGGATATGGATTTAAAGCAAAACAAATGCGTCGCCTATATCTGGAACGGACGGGATTATGCCAAAACCGTCATGCCCATTCCGACCGTCATTCATAACCGGGCGCTCTATAGCGATCAGGCCGCTCTCCGCAAATTGGCGGCGTTAGGCGCTCGCGGTAAAATTATATTCAACATGAACAACCGATACGGCAAAGACGTCATTCACCGGATTTTATGGAGCGATCCCGATCTGCGTCCTTACCTGCCCGAAACAGTGTCGGCATCGGCGGGTTCGCTGCAAACGATGATGAAACGGTATTCCGATCTAATTTTGAAACCGGTGCGCGGGTCGGTCGGCCGGGGAATTATGAGGTTAAGAGACACCGGCAGCGAGTGGGAGGTTCTGTATCCTCCCTCCAAAAAGTCGTTCCCGCCTCGTTCGCCTGCCCGCCTCAAGCGGGAGAATGCCGCAGCTTGGCTCAGACGTCAAAGACTCCCGGTCCCCTACCTGATCCAGGAACGGATTCCGCTGGCGGAGGCGGAGAGTCGCCCCGTCGACCTTCGCGTGACCGTACAGCGCGGGCTCCGGGGCACCTGGGCGGTTACCGGTCTGTTCGCCAAAGCCGCGCCGCCGGGCAGTTTCATCTCCAACATCGCCAAAGGCGGCGGCGCATATCCCGCGGCGGAACTGCTATCCACCGTACTCCCGGGGCACCTCGTCCCCGCCATCATCAGCCATGTGGAGGCGCTCTCCCTGGCGGTGGCGCGACGCCTATCCTCCGGTTTGCCGCTGCTCGGCGATCTGGGGATGGATATCGGGATCACCTCCAAGGGGTACCCTTACTTTATAGAATGCAACGGCCGTGACCAGCGTTACGGTTTCCGGAAAGCCGGGATGGAGAGCGTCTGGAAGGAAACCTACATCCAGCCTATGGCCTACGCCAGCTACTTGCTGGAGCAGCGGGAGTTTATGGCCCGGTTTCCCCTCGGAAGCCGGGCGGAACAATTATAACCACCCGTCAAACGGGTGGTTTGCTCTTAGGCTATAAGCCTTTATTACCGGCTCAAGTCTAAAGACGCTAGCTTTCACTTCATTCAAACTACTATGCCGTTGCTGCTTTTGACGACCCCTGAAGGGCTGCGTTTAATACTAGTCCCGCTTCAGACAACCTTGATCATATAGAATTCCTGCAAATCTGCATGTTTTTTTCTCGTTCGGGGCCCAAAATTTCAAAGTTCCTGCAAATCTGCAGGAATTTTCGACGAAACCGGCTCGTTTCTCTAAAATCGCTGGAAATGCCTGCAGATTTGCATCTTTTTCGTTTTCCCCCGCGGGGATCGGCCTAAATACCTGCAGATTCGCATCTTTTTGGAGTTTGGAGTTGGAAGCTTGGAAGCAAGCACACTAGGCGCCTCTTTATATGTGACATATCACTTCGATTAGCCATCAAGCCACCTTTCCTTTCGTTATACATAGCGGCTTGAACGCTCCTATTATAACGACCCCATCGGGTGTTTTGTTGTTTCGCACACTTCGCGTGCTCAAATGGCTAAAGCCGCTAACAAAACGGCTGTCTCCTGTAAAGGATGCAGCCGTCGTTGTTAATTTTGGGGTGTCTGAACACCGCCGAGCCCGAGCTCTCTTTTTCTTGAATTCTTCCTGCAAATTTAGTAATTTCTAATATCCGCTATACTGAAAACCGGCAGCGTGCCGCCAAGCAGCAGCGCCAGACTTACGGCTCCGAGCAAGAGCGCGGCGATCAGCAGATCGAACTTCGTGAAAACCGAGGGATAGTAATACGTTCTTCCCCCTTTTCCGTCGAACGCTTTGGACTCCATCGCGACGGCCACCCGGTGAGCCCGGCGGATGCTTTGGGAGAGCAGCGGCACCGCATACAGCCGGATTGCCGCCACCCATCCGCGGGGACCGCGAAGCCGCTGTCCCCCCCTGATTCGCAGCGCATTTCTGCGGATGAGAAGCTCCTCCCAAACCATGGGGAGAAGGCGAATGGAGGCCATAAAGCTGTATGCGAATTTGGGCGGAAGCTTGGCGTTTTGCATCAGGGCATAGAACAAGCCCACCGACGGCGTGGTCAGCACAAAGAGCAGCCCTTCCGCCGCCAGCGTAACCGACTTGAGTCCGATATGAATCCCCCGGTAAAAACTTTCCTCCGTGATCCGAATAAGCCCCCATTCCCACCATAACGCCTCTCCTTTACCGAACAGCATCATGGTAGAGGAGGACGAGATAAACACCAGAATGAAGGACAAAACTACCAACAGGATTTTCCAGAAGGCATATCCGCTTTGCCAAAACAGCAGCAAGATAAACACAACGGCCTGATACAGCATAAAATCGGGCCGATGCGTAAACAGAGCGAGAAAAAACAGCAAGATCGACCCGCCCAGCTTCAGAACCGGGTTGGCCCGGTGCATCCAGGTCCGGTACGAAGGGGCAAACACGCCTTTCATACGCTCACCCTTTCGCCATTCGCGGCGGCCGTTCCCTCAACCCCAACGGTAGCGGGATTCGCGATGCCCGCCCGCGGCCGCCCCCGCTCCGTCAAGCCGCAGTCGGTCAGCACCCCGTCCCTGACTTCCCACTTCCGGGTAGCGATCGTTTCCGCGATTTTTTCCTCGTGCGTGACCATGAGAATGGCGGCCCCTTCACGCCGGAGCTCTTCGCACAGATCCAAGATCGCAAACGTATTCACCGCATCCTGACCAAAAGTGGGCTCATCGAGCAGGAGCACCGGTCTTTTCAGCACCGCGGCTCCCGCCACGCTCAACCTCCGTTTCTGGCCGAGCGACAACTGATACGGATGACGGGCCTCCAAACCGGCGAGACCGAAGCGGATCAAAGCCTCATCGACCAAGCGCGATACTTCCTCCGAGCCGGCCGTCTCTTCCAGTAAGGAAAAAGCGATTTCTTGGTCTACCCGGTTCCCGACAAACTGGAACTCGGGATTTTGAAACACAAAGCCGACCTCCCGGGCGACGGCTCGAACCATCTTGTTGCGGAGCTTGCTCCAGCTCATGTCTTGGCCTGACAGACGGTAGCCCCCTTCGGAGGGGAGAAGTCCCATCAGGCTGAGCAGCAAAGAGCTTTTCCCCGCTCCATTCGGCCCCGTCACCGCGATAAAATCGCCGGGGTATACGCTGGCCTGCGCGGCGTGGATAACCGGCCGTCCCTGACGGAATCCGCGAAAGTCCGTCAGGACCATGACGGGTTGCCCGACAGGTTGCCCGGCGGGTTCTCCGACGGATTTCCTTTCCGTCAACGGAGCGGTTTGCCCGTGCTTTTTCCCGGCCGGCTTGCACACCTGCGCCCCCTGCTCCCGGCCTTCCGGCGCTTGCCTATACGAGTCCGCCTTCTGCCCGCCGACTGTCGGACCGGTCTCTTGGTATGCCTCCAGGAAGTCGGCAACATAGCCGTCCCAAACTCCCGGATGCCAGATTCCGTACGCCAGCAGCTCTTTGCGGTAACTGCGGAACAACTCTTCCGGCGGCCCCTGTCCCAGCAAACGGCCCTCCGGCCCGAACAGAGCGACCCGGTCGACGAGCTCCAGCTCCAGCAATTCTTCGATCCGGTGCTCGACGATGATCAGCGTCCGCGCTTCGGCCACCTCCCGCACCGCCTGCCAGATTTGTTTCCTTCCCGGCGGATCGAGCAGGGCGGACGGCTCGTCGAGAAACAGCACCTCCGGCTCCATCAACAGAATGGACGCCAGGGCCAGCCGCTGCTTCATCCCTTGCGACAGCGTCCCGATCGGCACGTGGAGCTCTTTTAGCTCGAGCCCCACCTTCTTCAGGACATCCCGCATCCGCGGTGCCATTTCCTCACGCGGCACACGCCGGTTTTCCAGCACAAATGCCAGTTCCTCATCGACATACGGCATGCAAAACTGCGTGTCGGGGTCCTGGAACAACATCCCCCAGGCAGAGGGAAGCACCCGCTCCGAATAGCGCATGGGGACATCGACGAGCTCCGGGATCATCCCGGAAAGCACCTGCAGCAGGGTCGATTTCCCGCTGCCGCTCGGTCCGAGCAGCAGCAGCTTTTCCCCGCGCTCCACCCGGAACGTCAGATCTTTGAACACGAACGTGTCCTCACCGGGAAACTTTAACCTGAGATCCCTTACCTCTCCTGCCGGTTCCCCGGACATCGGCGTTTTCGCTGCGCCAGCCGGCGGGAGATCCGCATGGAAGCCGCCCATATCAATCGTCCAATGCCGCCACGTCTTTGGCGGTAACGGGACGGATCAGCGAAGTAACCCCGGTGGCCTCCACCGCCTTAGCCAGGGCATAAGCCAAATACCCCGCAAACAGCATGGAGCTTATGGCGCGCATGCCATACTTCGCGAACAACATCCACGTTTCATAATCCGCCACATAACCATAGTAGATATCGGGAATGAGGGAACCGATCGCCGAGCCGACTCCGGCCATGGCAGCCACCGTGCCCGAATAGTTGCGGTAGCGGAACAAGGCGAAGACCAGCTCGGCCCCAAGCCCCTGCAAAACGCTGTAGAGAACGAGCTGTATCCCCCACTCGCTGCCGAACAAAATTTCCACATGGGCGGCCGCCACTTCGGCCAGCAAGGCCACCCCGGGCTTACGAATCAGCAGAAACACGAGCGTGGCGGCAATAAACCACATCCCGTAAACGAGCTCATCCGCTTGAAAAAATACCGGAGGTACCAGGCCGTAAACAGAGCTCCAAAAATGATAGACGACGCCGATTACCAAAGATACCAGCACAGTCACCAAAATATCGCTCAGTTTCAACCCCTTTTTTAATACCGCATTCTCCTGTTGTTTCATGTGTTACCCCTCTCCTTTTTCGTAAATATCGTTGGAATGGAACAAAAAAACCGCCTGAATAAGCTCAGACGGCTGCTAGGTCCACAGGAAAATACACCCCATAAAGTGAACGTGCATTTCGGACGACAGATTCTCTACGCTGGCATTATCCAGTTCAGATTAACGGTCCGCAGCGGAGTATGCTGCCATCTCAGCCTGATTCACTCAAGCCCCCGTATCCCATATGCGATTGCAAATAATATACTCCAGATGTTTACAAATAGGCAAGGAAAAAATTTAAGCAATCGCTTTCGCGGTTGATTTCGTACCTATTCTGTGTCAATATAAGCGGAAGTGGAAACGGGTCCTGAGCGACCCGTTGAACCTGATGATGTTTAGGAGGAAACGACTTGGCTGCACACTGGATGAAATGGATGACTGAACTAACCTCCCGGAAGTGGATTTCCGGGCTAATGGGCAGGTTCTCGCATTCCAGGGCGAGCCGCCACATGATCCCGTGGTTCGCCAAATCCTATCGGATTCCGCTGCATGAAGCGGAAAAAGAATTGAAAGAATACCGGACATTAAACGAATTTTTTACGCGCAAGCTGAAGAGCGGTATGCGCCCGATTCACCCGGAACCTTCGGGACTAATCAGTCCGGTCGACGCGCTCATCACGTTTATGGGCGAGATTCAATCCGGCACGATTTTTAATGTAAAAGGACAGGATTACACTCTGGATGATTTGCTAAACCATTCTCCCCGGGTGGAATCCTACGCGCACGGATACGCCTTCGTGCTTTATTTGAGCCCGACCGACTACCACCGGATTCACGCGCCGGTAACCGGCACCCGGCTGGAAAGCGAGCACATCAAAGGAAGAGTTTACCCGGTGAACGACTTCGGAATGAAACATATGAAAGGCGTACTCACCCGGAATGAAAGACTGATTACATACCTGTCCCATGAACGCGGCGAAATCGCCTTGGTCAAGGTGGGGGCCATGAACGTCAGCAGTATCCGTTATAGCGACGAATCCGCTTCATCCTGGAACCAGGGCGATGATTTGGCCTATTTTGAGTTCGGCTCCACCGTCGTCCTTTTGATGGAAACCGGGACTTTCGAGCCGCTCCCAGACAGAGCCGTCGGCCAAAAAGTGCGGATGGGCGAACCGCTGGGCCGATTCTTCGCGCCCTCTACGAAACAGCCCTAATCCCAATCATGAGATCATGCGGTAAAAAAGGAAGAGCCATTACTGTACCGTAATGGCTCCCACGGAAGCGTTCAGCGACAACAGCGGTCCTCCGCTGCCCCGCCGGCTCCGGCCATCGGGGACCCCGCTGATTTCGCCCAACTCCGCCTTGGCCTCCACCTCGCAATTCAAGGAATCCGCCAGCTTGGCTTCAATGCTGCCGATCTCCGCCTCAACCTGCAGATCCGCTGCCTCTTCCATCCGCGCGATTCCCAGCTCAATGCTTCCCGTAGAGGCGCTGATCGAGGAAGCCCCTGCTATTCCCGCATCACTTAATTGCACCGAACCCACTTCACTCCTGACGCGGTAGCTTCCCTGAAGTCCGGTCATAGCCACATCGCCAACCTGGCTCGTAACATCATAGGAGACGATGCTCTCCGGAAGCCCGAGCGTATAATCGATGCTAAAATCGGAGAACCGGTATTTCTTTTGCGCCCATTTCCACAAGTTCATATCCGGATCATCCTTGGCATGCACGGCAATATACATTTCATTGCCTTCGGTAGTCACCGATATTTCCGCCTGGTCAAAAACCTCGGTAAGCACATCCCGGTTAGCCAACTTGTTCGCGGACCAGATTTCCGCCTCAATTTCGAGGTCGCTGCCCTCCGCGGCCCGGATCGCGATATTTCCCACCTCATTCTCCAGCCGGATTCCCGTCGCCCGCCCCGCCGGTTCGGTTGCGGATAAGGATCGTGAAGCGCCTTCCTTTTTCAGTTTGCCTACATGGGCGTCGACCGTATCGCTGACCGCTTGCCCCAGGCTTTCCGTCGTCCGGCTAACGATTTGCTTCGCCTGTTCCTCCGCCTTCAGCGTCTCCGTACATCCCGCCAACAATACCAGCACGGCCGCCGCCCCCGCCATTGCCGCGAGCTTGGATTTCGTTTTCATTTTTATCCTCCTGACAATGATGAGATCGGGGGACCGAGCATCATAAGCGCTTCATCAATTCGGCCCCCCGCCTTTATGTATGATCCTTCACAAAACAGATACCCTTATCATAATTCTTCACGAGCCTGCCGCACACGGTCTATGGACCGGACCCTCCCTGGACTTAAGTCGGGAAAAGTTCCTGCCTGCTTAGGGGATAGTGGAGTTGGTGGAGTTGGTGGAGTTGGTGGGGTGCGTTGAATGCGTTGAGTGCGTGGAGTTTGTGGAGTGCGTCGAGTGCGTGGAGTCGTCGAGTGCGTGGAGTGCGTCGAGTGCATGGAGTCCGTCGAGTGCATGGAGTGCGTGGAGTGCATGGAGTGCGTCGAGTGCGTGGAGTGCGTCGGGTGCATGGAGTCGTCGAGTGCGTGGAGTGCGTGGAGTGCGTCGAGTGGATGGAGTGCGTGGAGTGCATGGAGTGCGTCGAGTGCATGGAGTCGTCGAGTGCGTGGAGTGTCGAGTGCGTGGAGTGCGTCGAGTGCATGGAGTGTCGAGTTGCATCGAGTGCGGCGAGTGCATGGAGTGCGTCGAGTGCGGCGAGTGCATGGAGACGACTTCGGCAGCCGCTATTGCTTAGCTGCCCGCCGCCTTAACAGCCTTTTGGGGCGCTATTTCGGCCAAAATCGGCTTTTCCGGGTGAATAGCGGTCAAAAGAGGCCTTATTTTGCTTCGGCGGGCCCCAAAACGGGGGTTGCACCGCTTTTTCCCCGAAATAAGGCCTCAAACGTCCGCTATTTCTCTCCACTCAGCCATTTTCGACAAAATAGCGCCTCTTATGGCCCTTATGGCTCTGCCAGGCTAAGCGGACGACTTCGGCAGCCGCTATTGCTTAGCCGCCCGCCGCCTTAACGGCCTTTTGGGGCGCTATTTCAGCCAAAATCGGCTTTTCCGGGTGAATAGCGGTCAAAAGAGGCCTTATTTTGCTTCGGCGGGCCCCAAAACGGGGGTTGCACCGCTTTTTCCCCGAAATAAGGCCTCAAACGTCCGCTATTTCTCTCCACTCAGCCATTTTCGACAAAATAGCGCCTCTTATGGCCCTTATGGCTCTGCCAGGTTAAGCGGACGACTTCGGCAGCCGCGGATTCCTTAGCCGCCCGCCGCCTTAACGGCCTTTTGGGGCGCTATTTCGGCCAAAATCGGCTTTTCCGGGTGAATAGCGGTCAAAAGAGGCCTTATTTTGCTTCGGCGGGCCCCAAAACGGGGGTTGCACCGCTTTTTCCCCGAAATAAGGCCTCAAACGTCCGCTATTTCTCTCCACTCAGCCATTTTCGACAAAATAGCGCCTCTTATGGCCCTTATGGCTCCGCTAGGCATAGGCAGAAATAAAAAACGGCCGGCAGGTATCCCCGCTCGACCGTTTTTGCCTATGATTTGCCTATATGAAGACCGGGAATCTTCATCCCCGACTTAATATCAAGACTGTGGTTAGAACCAGGTTTCTTCTTCCCGATCGGGACGTCTCCAACGCCGGAAACGATATCTGAATATGCTGCTGCCCGGCACCGAAATTCCCCGGCTGCGCATCCGCCGTCTTCTTCCCATACTGCCACCTCCTCCCAGACTCCGGCTATAAAATGGATTTACCCGCCAAGAATTGGGATGAAACAGCCAGGGAGAATTTTTTTTGCGAATTTGGAGATATCAGCGAATTTCGGAGGGACTTTTGCCGGTGTATTGCTTGAATTGTCGGCTGAAAAAGAAAATATCCCTGTATCCGAGCGCATCCGCCACCTCGGTTACATTCATCCCCGCATGGAGCAGGAGATGCTGGGCCCGGTCGATCCGCGTCTTGATGATATAGGACTGGACGGATTGCCCGATGATTTCCTTGAATTTTATGGAAAAATATCGCGGCGACAAGCCGGCACGTGCGGCCAAATCCTCCACTTTATGCGGTAAACCGGGATGCTGAAGGCAATAATTGGCCACCTCTTGAATCACTTCGTTCAACTGGTGACTGACCTTCTTTTCCTTCGGCGTTTCCTTTTCCGCACGCAGCAGGTAAATGAGCAGTTGCTTCAGAATCAGCCGGGCTTCTTCCTCGGCGCCATACGCCTTGATCAGGAACAACCGGACATACCGGGAAAGCATATATTCAAAGTCCAGCGTCTCCTCCAGCTTGCGGTAAGGACCGGGAACTTCATCAACCGGTTCGTCGATATCGAAATGGATGTACGTTAACACCAGCGGGCGCTGAGGATTATGCGTGGCACTGGTATGGTCCCCCTTCCGGAACAAAAAGCAGCTTCCCGGACCGACCTGAATCGGCTGATCGTTCAACACCACGGTGCCTTCACCGCTCCATACATAAAACAAATCGTAGTTTTGCAGCGGCTTCTCCCGCTTATGCCATTTCCAACCGGGCTCGCATACAATTTTGGCGAACGCGGGCTTCAGGATAAACGAAGACGGGGATACGTGAAGCATCTCCTCACCTCCTCGGATTAAATGATTGTATTCATTACCTGGTCTTAAAAACCGATTAAGCCGATTATACTCCTATTTTTTCATTTCATAAATATCTTTCCACGCCTGCCCCATGCGGTATACCCCTTCGACCAAAGCGGCGTCATCCAGATGGGAAAGACTGAAGCAGGCCGCCGGTGGGCCTGGGGTCAGCCGGTACAACTCCCCGTCGCGAAACGTAACCCCTCGGCGCCCGGCCGCTTCCCGAAACGCGGCAAATTCCTCGGGCGCCCGCTTCCAGTCCGCATAGACGAGCAGGCCGGCCTCAGCCATCCGCAGCCCGAACAGTTCCGGGATGACCTTGGCCAGCGTTTGACGGAACAGCTCGTGTTTGGCGCTGTAGATCCGGCGCATCCGGCGCAGATGGCGCTCATAATCGCCCCTGCGCATGAAGCAGGCCAGCGCGCGCTGCTCCAGCCGCGCGGGGGAAACCGGCTCGTACAGGGCTTTGGCCCGTACGGCCGGGCCGACCAGGCCGCGCGGCAGCACGGCATATCCAATCCGCAGGGAGGCGAACATCGTCTTGGAAAAAGACCCGATGTATACGACCCGATCCTCGCGGTCCAGCGCCTTGAGCGGCTCCAGCGGGCGGCCCCGCCAACGGAACTCGGTGTCGTAATCGTCTTCGACGATGACCGCGTTCCGCTTGGCCGCCCAGGCCAGCAGCTCCTGCCGCCGCGCCGGCGACAGCACCGCCCCGGTCGGGAACTGCCGACCGGGCGTGACGTACAGCACCCGCGCGTCCCAGTCGCGCGGGAGGATGCCGTCCCCGTCCACGGGGGCGGGGACGGCCACCCCTCCGCAGGCGGCGACCGCCCTGGAGATCCCGTGATAGCACGGGTCCTCCAGCACGGCCGGCTCGCCCTCCCCCAGCAGCAGCTGGGTGAGCAGCATGATCGCCTGCATCGAGCCCTGGAACAGGCAGATCTGCTCCGCCTCTGCCGCAATGCCCCGGCTTCGCCGCAGGTGCGCGGCAATGGCGGCGCGCAGCTCCGGATCGCCGGCGGCTTCCGCCGCGCCGGCCGCGGGCACGGCCCGTTCCCGCGCGGCCCAGGCGAGCGCGCTCTTCCACGCCGCCTGCGGGAACCCGGCGGCGGGCGGCCCCGCATCCTGGAACGTGATGGTTCCGGCAGGGTCCGGAACCGGCGGCGAAGCGGATGCGGCACCCCCCTCCAGCGGCAGCGCCGGCTTCATCACCCTTTGTCCCCAAGGGGACAAAGGGATGTCCGCCGCGGCAGCCCGCCCGGGTATGGCCCGCCGGGGCTCGATGCGGGCCACGAAAGTGCCGCTCCCGACGGCCGAGCGGACGTAGCCTTCCGCATGCAGCAGGTCGTAAGCATGCGCGACACTGCCGCGGGACAAGCCATAAGCTGACGCCAAATCGCGGGAAGAGGGAAGGCGCGCGCCTTCCTGCAGGGTTCCGTCCAGAATCGCCGTCCGGATCGCATGATAGAGCGCCTCGTATTTGTAGCGGTATTTCCGCCCTTGCGTTTCCAGCGGAATCGAGAAATCCAACAGGAGGCCCCCATTCTTGATCTTTTTATAATTGGACTATAAAAAATAATGTAAATTGGTTCTTTTTATATGTCAATCGAGCGGCTAGACTTGGAGAAAACGTCAAAACTATCAGCCGAAAACAAGCTTAAGATTAGGATCAGGAGGAACTACAGATGAGAAGAAAAGAATTTACCGTCGAGGACCCCAGGGAAATCGAATCCTTTTTGCGGGAGATGAGCTTTGGATTTCTTGGCACCGTAGGCCCGGACGGATGGATTCGGGTCACGCCGCTCAACTTTGTGTACGACGGCCGCTGTATTTATTTTCACGGCAGTCGGGCCGGCGAAAAAATGAAACACCTGAAGCAGGATCCCCGCGTCAGTTTTACCGTTGCCAAGGAGTATGCGATCATCCCCTCTTATTTCACCGATCCGCAGCTGGCCTGCCCGGCCTCGGCGTTCTTTAAAAGCGTCATGGTCCGCGGCCTCGCCGAGTCTGTGGACAACCCGGAAGAGAAGGCCTCGGCGCTCACGCTCTTCATGGAAAAGCTCCAGCCGGAAGGGGGGTATGATCCCATTACCCCCGAAGACCCCAAATATACGGGGCAGCTTAAGGCGGTATCCCTTTTCAAAATCGTTCCGGAGGAGATCAGCGCCAAATTTAAATTCGGGCAAAACCTGACCGAGCCGCGCTTTAACGATGTCACGTCCGGATTGGAAAATCGAAATCTGGAGCTGGACCCCGACACCGTTTCGCTGATGAAACGATTTTGCCCGCAGCATGCCGGAGAGACTCCTGGGGACGCGTGATTAGACCGTGACGGTAGAGGGACGAAATGATATAATGTTAGGCAGTCAAAACGGCATTGTCCCTTAATAACCGATTGGAAGGATGAACGCGTGATGAACCCACTTGCGGAGCAGTTAAACGAGAATCTGAAAGCCGGCAATATCCATGTGTACGAAATGCTGTCCACCTTGGGGAAGGAGATTTATTTTCCCAAGGAAGGCATTCTGAGCCAATCCGCCGAAGCGGCGGCCGGGGCGAAGAAGTACAATGCGACGATCGGGATCGCCACCGAGGACGGCGGGCCGATGCATCTGTCGGCCATTCAGGAAACCTTGTCCGCATACAAACCGCAGGATTTGTACCCGTATGCGCCGCCGGCCGGGAAACCGGAACTCCGCAGCGCATGGCGCGAGAAGATGATCGCGGAAAATCCGTCGATCGCCGATAAAAGCTTCGGCAACCCGGTCGTTACGAACGCGCTGACCCACGGTCTCAGCATCGTCGCCGATCTGTTCGTAGATGAAGGCGACGCGGTCATTTTTCCGGACAAGAACTGGGAAAATTATGAACTGACCTTCGGCATCCGCCGTCATGGTGTGATCGTCAACTATCCGCTTTTCACGGAAGACATGAAATTTAACAGCCAGGGGCTTCGCGAGGCCCTGCTGTCCCAGAAGGATAAAGGAAAAGCGATCGTCATCCTGAATTTCCCGAACAACCCGACAGGCTACACGCCGGGAGCGAAGGAAGGGGACGAGATCGTCGCCGCGATTACGGAAGCCGCCGAGGCGGGCATCAACGTTGTCGTGGTGACGGATGACGCTTATTTCGGGCTTTTCTTTGAGGAGTCCTTGTCCGAATCGCTTTTCGGCAGATTGGCCGGACGCCATCCACGGATTCTGCCGGTGAAGGTCGACGGCGCGACCAAGGAAGAGTATGTCTGGGGCTTCCGGGTCGGGTTCATCACTTATGCCGCCGAAGATGCCGCGGTTCTCTCCGCGCTGGAGCAAAAGACGCTCGGCATCATTCGCGCGACCATATCGAGCGGCGCCCATCCTTCCCAAACCTTCGTGCTGCATGCCTTGAAATCTCCGGAATTCCATGCCCAGAAGGCGGAGAAATTCCGGGTTATGAAAGGCCGCGCCAACAAAGTAAAGGCGCTGCTGGACAGCGGAAAATACGGAGATGTATGGGAATACTATCCGTTTAATTCGGGATATTTCATGTGTCTCAAGCTTAAAAACGTAAACGCCGAGACGCTGCGGCAGCACTTGATCCGCGAGTACGGCGTCGGGACGATCGCGTTGGGAGATACCGATCTGCGGATCGCCTTCTCCTGCATAGCCGAGGAGAATTTGGAGGATCTGTTCGATCTGGTGTACCGGGGAGTGCAGGATCTCCAAGCGTAAACCCAATTGTCGGGAAGCCGTTATATACGCCCAAGCAGGGTTCCCCCCCTGCTCATAGAATACTGTGTACTAAATGATATCTATGAGAAAGGGGATTTGCAGAATGAGCGGTGTTGGAGAAGATAGAGGCGGATACGGCGGCGGATATGGCGGGGGCTTATGGACTAGCACGGGGGTTATCCTGGTGCTCTTCATCCTGCTGGTGATCGTCAGCCGTTCGTTTTTGTACTAATTGATATGCCAAAAGACCGTCGGAGCTTCGTGCTCCGACGGTCTTTTAAATTGGGAAGGCGGCGGCCGCCCGGTAACCCCAAGAAAGGCATCGTTCCCGAATTTTATCGAAAGAAATCCCCGTTAAGCTTGCCTTCCCTTACTCTTCCTCTTCTTCCCGCCATTTTCGCTTCCAGGTGGACCGTAGGCCCACAACCAGGACGATTCCTACGGCGAGACTGCCGATCAGATAGGTGAGGTTCCCGCCTGGGCCGAAGATCATCGGGATCCACAGAACCACGGCGATTCCCGACAGGACGCGGGTGGCGAGATTCACGATCTCCTTCGGGCGGGAGCCAACGGGAATCGGGTAGTAGGCGTCCGCGGGTGTGTCGCTATGGACATGCCGCAGCGCGCTTAACTGGGTTCCGGCGAGAAAGATGAAGAACAGGTAGATCGCCGCGCCGAGCCAGGTTTGTCCGTTCCATCCCACAATCAGCATTCCCAGCAAGGTCAAGCGGGCGATGATGCCCAGCAGCTCGCTGCGAATGAACGTTTTGGTCAACAGATAGCGGTAGGCGCCGGCCCGGGACCACGGGATGCGGTTTCCGAACGCGGAAAGCCAGCGGCGGCGAATGACCTTCTGCCCTTCCGCGGGCACGTCCACGAACCAGCCGAGCAGCAGCATAACCCGGGCGGCTCCCGATTTTTCCGCGGCGATGAGGTTTTCCCAAGGAACGTTGTGCTTCATGGGGAACCGCAAAGCCAAAACGTAGTTAATTCCCACCAGAACCGTAAACAGGGCGCTCTTCCACGCCGGCTGCCATAGCCAGGCGGCCAGCATCAGCCAGAGAAAGGACCAGCGAAGCAGCCTGTAGCCCATGCGGGCACGGGCGGTCGAGATCCGCAGCTCCTGCCATGCGCCGTAGGCGCTCAACAGCTTCAACACAAACAACACCGACACGATCAGCCACAGCGGGTGCCGCACTTCAAGATCCGACCGGATGTAGAGCGGCCACACTGTTAAAAGAAGAATATAAAGGCCGATGAGTTTATACACGATTCCGTTTCGGAAAGCGGGCTTAAGATATTCGCTCATCCCGGCTTCCTGCGGCAGCAGAAAGATCACGTCGGCCGGCTGCATATAGGTCCGGAAACTGGAGTACACCGTCAGCGGCCCGAGGAGAATCAACAGGATCCAGAGGACGGGAAGCCCCGGCGGCAAATTTTGCAGAAAAGCCGTATACCAGGCGGAGAAGGCAATCAGCAGCAGCAGGAACAGGACCGCTACTCCACTCTGGAATATATAAGGCACAAACGGGAGCACTTTGCTCCAAAAAGACGATTTACGCTGCCTGTACAGCTCCTGAAGCTTCATTTTCTAATCTCCGCCTTTAACTAAGCTGTAGAAAATATCTTCAAGCGCGGCACCCGGCATCCCGGCCTGCTGAGCGATCTCCTCCAGGGTCCCCCGCGCGATGACCGCCCCCCGGTGAAGCACGATAAACCGGTCACAGTAATTTTCGATCGTGGACAAAATATGCGAGCTGAGCAGGATCGAAGCCCCGCTCTCTTTCATTTCCAGCATAAAATCGAGAAGGGAACGGATCCCGAGCGGATCGAGACCCAGAAAAGGCTCGTCGATGACGTATAACGAAGGCCGGGCCACGAAGGCGCACATGATCATGACCTTCTGCTTCATCCCTTTGGATAGATGGATGGAGAGGCTGTCGGCTTTTTCCTCCATGTGGAACAGCTTAAGCAGCCGCTCGGTTCTTTCGCGGTAATCATCCGGGTTGACCCCGTAAGCGCGGGCGGCAAATTCAAGATGCTCCCGCACCGTCAATTCCTCGTACAAAAGCGGGGATTCGGGGACGAACGCCAGGGAGGATTGGTAGCCTTCAGGGTCCTCCTCCCGCGTCTTCCCCCGGACGGCCACTCCGCCGCGATGCGGTGTCATCAGTCCGAGGATATGCTTCATCGTCGTGCTTTTGCCGGCACCGTTCAGGCCGATCAGACCGACCATTTCGCCCGGCATCACCTCGAAATTGATATCATGAAGAACCGGACGTCCGAGGCTGTAACCCCCGGTCAACTCTTCTATTTGTAAAACGGGCGTTTCACTCAACACAAGATCCTCCTCTAACCAAACTCGTACTACCGCTGGATTCCATCACTAGCGTTCCTAGCCGGCTAGCTCCGCGACTGCTTCTCCTTCAGCCATCTTGGAGCCCCTTTGTTCTTCCCGTCCGTCTTCTTCCGGTCGTTCTTGCGGGAAGCGGACGGTTTCGGTGCCGCTTTGCCCGAGCGGGCGGACGGGCCGGGCTTGCCGCGTCCCGGCGAAGCTTCAGCCGTCCGGCCGGAGGCGTGGCGGGCTCCTGCCGTCTCAGCGGCTTGGAGCGCTTCTCCGCTTCCGGGCTTCCCGCTTTCACGCTTCTTTCCGGGGGCGGCTACCGTCCCGTTCCGGCGACTGCCCTGCGCGGACTGCGGATCCACCACTTGTCCGCCGTACATGCCGCGCTGCCGGATTTCGATCCCGAGCTCCTTGGAGAATTTGCGCATGATGAACTCTTCTTTCGGCGCGACGATGGAGACGGCCAGACCGTTTCGCCCCATCCGGCCGGTCCGTCCTACCCGATGGACGTAATGCTCCGAATCGATCGGCGGATCCAGGTTGACCACAAGCGATAACTCTTCGATATCGAGCCCCCGTGCCGCCACATCCGTGGCCACCAGCACCCGGATTTTACCTTCCCGGAATTTGCGGAGCGTGACGCTTCTTACCGTTTTGTCCGCATCCCCATACAGAGCGCCGGCGCTCAGGCCCACGAAGTTCATCTTCGCCTCCACCTCGGCGATTTCCGAGGTGTTATTGATAAACACGATCGAACGAGCAGGGTCATAGTGACGGAGAATCCGGCGCAGCATATCGATTTTGTCACGTTCGCTGACGAAGTAAACATGCTCCACCGTCTTGGAGGTCCGATGCTCCGGCTCGATGCCGACTTCCACCGCGTCCTTCATCTCCTGCCCGGCCAGTTTGCGAATTTCCGGATTGATGGTCGCGGAGAGAAACAGGAGCTGCCGCTCGCGCAGGGTACCGCGCAAAATATGCTCCAGGTCGGCCGTCCCACCAAGCTGGAACATTTGATCCACCTCGTCGACGACAACGGTTCGGACCGTGTGCAGCTTCAATTTGCGCAGCGCGAGCACCTCCCGGATCCGGCCCGGCGTCCCGACGATGAGCTGCGGATGCTGCTTCAGCCGCTCGAGCTGGCGCTTGATGGCCGCACCCCCGATCAGGGCCTGTACCCGGATTCCCAGCGAATCGCCGTATTTCTCGGCCTCCCGGACGATCTGCATCGCCAGTTCCTGGGTCGGTGCCAGAATCAATCCCTGCAATGCTTTCTCGTCGGGATTGGTGTTTTGCAGCAGCGGGAGAAGGTAAGCTAGCGTCTTGCCCGTCCCCGTCTGCGATTGCGCCAAAATATCCCGGCCTTCCAGAGCGGCGGGGATGCACTCCGCCTGAACCGGGGACGGCTGCGTAATGCCATAGTCCGCCAATTTCGCGGTCAGCGCCTCGTTAAGGCCCAGACCGGTAAACGTTGTTATCGTCATGTAAGTTCATCCTTTATCAATTCAATCGCGATCATTATTCTCATTATATGCGAAAAAACCGCCCCGACCAAATCCATCCAACCTTTCGGGACTTGCCGGCCGAAAATAAAGGGACGCTGCACCCTTAACGCGCAGCGTCCCCTTTCCATCCGGCACTATTTTATGTGATTAATGAACTGGTGTGTACGGACGAACCACCCACACGCTAGCTCTATAAATATGTCCGTTAAAGGCTGCCGTGATCTGTGTAACCCCGGGGCTAATCCCCCGAATATTCCCGTACTCGTCCACTGCGGCGACGGCAGGGTCATCCACAGCAAACACGGTATCCTCCGTAACCTTGGAGGTCAGGCCCGTTTCATCCGTGTAAAAGGCGGCTATATCCAGTTCGGTTCCTACCGACAGGGAATATTCGTCAGAATCGAGGAAAAAGCGGCCGGGGCCCGTTTGCCCTTCCGTCACTTCCACCGTTACGCTGGCCTGCAATCCCGAAAAAGTTGCCTTAATTACCGTCGTTCCGGGGCTGATGCCGGTAATATTTCCAAGCGGGTCAGCTTTGGCAATGCCCGGGTCCTGCGAATTGTAGCTCGAGGAATAGGTTACATCCGTTACCGTAGCGTCGGAGTAAACCGCCTCAACGACGCTATGCACGGCTTGTCCGACGGCCAGATAAAGCTTATCCGTTTGAAACCGGAGCTTGGAAAACTTCGGGTTAGTCGGGGCTTGGCCGGGCACGGCGATTTTTGCCAAAGGAAACGTTGTTTTAGAGCCCGTTTCTGTTTTTGTTAGGAGGGTCCCCGTGTAGACAAGCCCGCGGTCATCCAGGGAGATGCCGCCTTTCGAAATGTACAATTCGTGCGTTCCGAACAAGTATTTTTTGATCGGAATCGCATTATCATCCGTCAAGGTGACTTTATATTTATAAGACTTTCCGGCATATTCCGTAGACTGGTTGGAGATTACGGCAAACCCGTCCTCCATAGGCTGAGCTTGAACTATATCGCCGATCGCTGAAGCGGATAGCGCATCCGAAACTTTTTCCCACAAAATGTCCCCGGTTTCGGTCATCTTTTGAAGATAGTATCTCTCCTCCTCCGAATTGTATCTGGTCAGCAAGAAGGTTCCGTCCTCGGAAGGGAGCACCGCCCGAATTTCGTCGGTCTCCTTCATTTTTTCCCACTCCTGATCTCCATTCGGGCCGAATTTGGTTATGAACCGATGACTATACGGGCCCCATCTGGAGTTTACCTTCTCACCGGTTACAATAACTCCGTCGTCGGGAGTGACGACCATGTTATGAAAATAGGTATAGAACCCGAATGAATAAGTTTCGTACCAGGCTACATCTCCATCCGCATTTATTTTTAGAAGGAATGTGTGCGTCGGATACCAGTTGTCTGTTCTGGCCCCCCCGCCGATAATCGCCCCTCCATCCGAGGTTTTTTGGATCAGCTCCGCCCGTTGAGTGTAGTATGAGAGGTCAGGATAATTTTTTTTCCACAACAACTCCCCGTCGGGACTCAGCTTGAAGACAAACGGAACCGCACGGCGCTTCCGGTCAATATCTTTCCGGATTTGTTCTCCGGCGATCAGGAGACTTCCGTCGGAAGTCTCCGTCACGGCAAAGGCTCTATTGGTTGAATAATCTCCGTGTTGATCCAACACATCGATATCGTTTTTCCAAACGATCTCACCGTTGCCGTTTACCTTAACGACATGGGAAGCCCCCTTCTCGGTGAGTGAGGAACCACGATAGCCTACGAAAACATAGCCTCCGTCTGAGGTTACAGTAACAGCGCTTCCCTTCGCATCTGTTTTCGAGACATCGATGCCTTCCAACTCATGCGACCATTGCACAGAAGCTGCTTCTTCCGGAGCCGCGGCGTGACCGCTTCCGGACCACCCCGTCCAAAGCAGAACGGATGAAAGCATTACGACAAAGGGCTTGTACAGGTATTTCCGCATGAACAACACTCCTTCTAAAATGGAATATTCGGGAATAACAATGCAATTCAATTCCATTATTCACAAGGATATTAAGGTTTGAAAATACTTCCAATTACTTAATTTTCTGGGACTCTCCCGTGGATTCTGTCGAGCTGATTCTAGTCCTTCAGGATAACAAGGGATTGGTGGGCATGAAGGCCGAATGGCTCCCTCCTTAACGACCCGAATCATCGCCGTAGTCACGGAACGCGTCCGAAAGGACCGTACCCCCGCAATGGGCCTTTGAAAAAAGGGCCCAGAAGTGTCGGGGTCGGCCGCGCCCAGTCCGAAGCCCGATCGTAAAATCTAACGGACGCCATAGCGCCTATTTCGTCCTTTTCGGACGAATCGGAATTCTAACGGACGCAGTAGCGCCTATTTCGGCAAAATGAGCTCAGTTTGGCGGTGAAATCCGCAAATAGGCGCTACTATTTCCGTTAAAATCCAATGGAAGCCATTTCTGGCGAAATAGCAGCTATTGCGTCCGTTAGAGCAATCGGTGTGAGCGTAGCGTGATTCATCCGCTAGAGCACCTGCGTCAGCGCGGCAGCGATTCATCCGCTAGAGCACCTGCGGCGGCGCGGCAGCGATTCATCCGCTAGAGCACCCGCGTCAGCGCGGCAGCGATTCATCCGCTAGAGCACCCGCGTCGGCGCGGCAGCGATTCATCCGCTAGAGCACCTGCATCAGCGCGGCAGCGATTCATCCGCTAGAGCACCTGCGTCGGCGCGGCAGCGATTCATCCTTTAAAGCACCCGCCGCCCCCCCAAAGGCCGTTCTGCTCTATGTGTCGTGCCTCCCGCTGGACAGTTTACGGCCTTGGCCAGATGGTTTCTTTTTTCAAAGGAAGGACAGCCCTGGGCAATCACCTTTTGAGCGGCTATTTCGCTCGGGCCAACAAAAAAACACCGACTGCGGGAAGTCGGTGTTCATCTTATTTCTTATTCAGCATGCGATAACTGAGACGATCGGCCAGACGGGGAAATACTTGATAAAATTTCGCGCCGACCCCCGCGGTCCACGGAAGATTGATTTCCGTCGTACCGGTGCGAACCGCGTGGACCAGCGCCTTCGCCACCCGTTCGGGCTTCATCATAAACCATTTGACATTGTTGACGTAATGCCCCTCCGGGTCGGCCAACGAGAAGAACGGCGTATCGATCGGACCCGGGTTGATCGTGGACACGGTGATGCCATAGGGGCGGACCTCCTGACGGAGCGCGCTGCTGAAGCCCAGTACGGCATGCTTCGTGGCCGTATAAGCCGTGGATTTCGCCGTTCCGATCTTGCCCGCTATGGAGGCGATATTCACGATCCGGCCGGATCGGGCCTCTTTCATCCGCGGCAGAACCGCCTTCGTGCAGCGGACCATTCCCATATAATTCACGTTCATCATCGCTTCAAACTCATGAAGCGGCATTTCATCAAAGGCGGTAAATTTCCCGTAACCCGCGTTGTTGACGAGGCAGTCAACCCGCCCGAACTCCGCGTAGATCTCCTTGAAACCCGCTGCGACGGATTCGTCGTCGCCGACATCGAGTTCCACGATCTTGCTGGGCCCCATCATCCCGTTCCGGATTTCCTTCAACTTATCCGCCGACCTGGCGGCGAGCACCAGCGTGGCTCCCTGTTCCGACAGCATGCGCGCGGCTAAAGCCCCGATGCCGCTGGACGCGCCCGTGACGACGATTACTTTATTGTTAAGCGACATGCTACCCTTCCCTTCAGATCAGTTTCCTCTATTTTAGGAGATCATGACCTGAATATCCAATTCGCCGATTCCGTCCATGACGAGCGGAATGCAAAGCGCCTTGCGGGGAGCGGCTTGGCCGCCTTCGCTTTGGATCACCTTCGGCGGTGTAATATCCACGACATAGCCCTGATTGGACAAAATCGTGCTGGCATTGCCGCTGATCATATTGCCCAATTCGGAGATGGCGCTGCGGCCCATTTCGTCCATTTCCGTCAGCACGAACCCGCCCATCATCGCCGAGACAATGCGGAGAGCCACCTCTTCCTGCAGGCCGAAAATCACCATCCCGCTAAAATGTCCCGTCATGTCGATTTGAATCCAAATATGATCTTCCACCGGCTGGATTTCCTTGACTCCCAAACTTCCCGTCGAAGGAGAAACCTGAACGACCTGCTGAATTACGGTACGAGCCGATTCCAGAAAAGGATTGATTACTTCCGCTTTCACTATTACGCCCCTTTTCGCATAGAAGTTTAATAAACCGATACAAAAGTCCCGAACAAGTTTGGAATTTATTATACTTTATTCCTAGGTATAAGTCATTAAAAATCGAGCGGTCTCCGCCAAGTAAGTCTTATATCCTGAAAACCTTCCGAGGGGTTGTCATATCCGTGTCATTGATTTAGCCTAAAAAAATCCTCTATAATTAATGAATACGAGATTTCGGAGGAAAGGAGGATTCGGGTGAATATCAGTCAATTGGAAACGCTGATCACCATTTCGAAGACCAAAAGTTTTCGAAAGGCCGGAGAACTGTTGAATTTGACGCAGCCCGCCGTTTCCGCCCAGATCAAAAGCCTGGAGGATGAATTCCGCACGGTGCTGGTCGACCGAACTCAGCCGGTGACCTTAACGGACCGGGGGCAAGTATTTCTGGAGAAAGCGGAGCAAATACTGGATATTGTCGAAGAGCTGAAGCAGAAATTGACCGATCTGGAGCATACGCCACAAGGACATATCGTCCTGGGTACAACGACCTCCATCGCCATTCAAATTTTGCCGCGTATCCTGTCTTATTTTCAAGACCAGTTTCCCCTGATCAAAACAACGATTCAATCGATGCCCTCCAGTTTGATTTATCAAAATGTGGAACAAGGCCTGGTCGATATCGGGATCGGCTATTTAATCGAAAACAACCCGCAGGTGCTATCCACGGTGCTGTATTACGATACGTTTGAGCTCGTCGTCTCCCCACTCCACCCCTTGGCCGGTAAACCCATTCCCACGCTCGAATCGCTGCGAGAAGTACCTTTGATCATGCTGTCCCCCGATACGGTCGGACGCCGCTTCGTGGACGAAGTTTTCCGATCGCATAACATCGAGCCGCATATCGTCATGGAGCTTTCCAGCAGCGAGGAAGTGAAACGGATGGTGGAGATCAATCTCGGGGCGGCTATTATATCGAAGCAGTCCATCCTGAGAGAGCTGCGCCAAGGCTCCTTAAAGGTCGTACGCATCCCGGAACTCGAAGTCACGCATCCGGTGGGCGTCATTTACAAATCCAGCAGGTACGTCAATTCCGCCATGCAGCAATTTCTCGGAGACTTGAAAGGCATGCCGGAAAACCGCTTTATCAGTTCCGAATAAAATCCAGCCAGAAGGTTAACCAGGAAGGAGCCAACTGCATGAAGTTCGATTTGCACACCCATCATTTTCGCTGCGGCCACGCCGACGGCAACATCCGCGACTATGTGGAAGCCGGAATCGCCGCCGGTCTCGCGGTGATCGGAATCAGCGACCATACGCCTTACTTCGGTGACCCCGAAGAGCACCCTCTTCCGCACATCGCCATGGCCAAGGCGGAATTCGCCAATTATGTCAATGAAGTGCTGAAACTGAAAGAGGAATACGCCGGGAAGATCGATGTCCTGCTCGGGATCGAATCCGATTATTTTCCGGCTCATGCCGAGGTTTACCGTAAGATTCTCTCCCAGTATCCTTTCGACTACATTATCGGGTCCGTCCATAGCGTGAAAGAGGTCAGCATCTTCAACAAACGACGTTGGAAAGGCCTGAATGAACAGCAGCGTATTGCGGATAAAGAAGCCTACTACGCGCTGATTCGGGATTCGGCCCGCAGTGGCATGTTCCAAATTTTAGGCCATATCGATGCGATGAAAGGAAACTATCCCGCTTTCTCCGATATTCCGGCAGCGGCGGCGATCGACGAAACCCTGCGGGTTATTGCCGACAACAAGGTCGCGATCGAAATTAATACGTCCGGCAAAACCAAACTGTCCGGTGGCTGGTATCCTTCCGATGAAATATTGGAGCGCGCCTTATTTTTCGGCGTGGATGTCACGTTCGGGTCCGATGCCCACACGCCGAAGCGCGTCGCCGATGAATGGGAGGATGTGGCCAAGCGTTTGAAGGAAATCGGGTTTACCGAATGGGTATATTACAAAAACAAACAGAGAATGCCCGTCCCCCTGTAGGGGAAATTGCGGGCAAAAAAAAGGGAACCCGTACGCTACTCGCCGGATTCCAAGAGACAAATATATTCAAAAGGGGGTCATGTAATAAGTGTACCCTCTCTCTATTAGAGATTGATCACAGGTATATTTCATTTGTGTAACAAATGCTCGCCGGCTTGCTTAAATAAAAGGAATGGATCTCGTTCCCCGGCCCGCCGCCATAATCCGAACCGGATTGAAGCCGCTCGCCCGCAAGCTTGACCGGCGTAAACCCGCATTTGCGCAGCACCTTTTCCGATGCCGGGTTATGAATGCTGCATCGCGCCTCGATTCGGCTTAATTGCAGGATGTCGAATCCGAATTCCACCACGGACCGGGCCGCTTCGGTGGCGAACCCCCGGTTCCAGCAGCTCGGAGCCAGCAGATAGCCCAACCGGGCCCTGCCGGCCTCCCGATCCCAAAACTGCAAGGAGCAGATGCCAATCAGCCCCGTCCCCTCCTTGATTTCTATCCCGAAGTGAAGATCGCGCAAACTTTGATAAGTGTCGTCAAAATACCGAAACAAACGATCGGGAAACAGCAATGTTCCCTTTTGAAAGGACGTATGGCGCCGTACCGACGGGTCATTGACACAAGCAAACAGCGTTTCCGTGTCCTCCTTTTCGATTCTCCTTAGTCGCAGCCGTTCACTTACCAACACCGGAAACCGTTCCCTCAAGCGATTTCGCAGTTCCAAACCGACCCTCTCCTCTCCGGATTATTCGGGGGATGCCCCGGCATCTTCCTCGAGTTCCTTTTCATTACTCATCGATTTCGAGGCGTCTCCCCCCATCTCCTTGTTAAAGATTTGGCGAAATACCCCGATCATCGATAGCGCGTAGGCGACCGTAATAAAGCTGAAAAAAATCTCCATCACCACAATCAGCCTCGACGTATTATCCATCGGTTGGATATCTCCGTACCCTACCGTCGTAAATGTCGCCACGCTGAAATAGAAGAACGTAATCAATTGGGACAAGGTATCTTCCCCCAAATGATCCCCCGCAAAGCTCGCCCCTTTAAACAGCTTGTATATCGAAGTATACACGACCGTAAAAAAAACAATGCAGCTCATGGCGGCAATGCTGATCCGAATCACGGCGGACTTGAGACTGACCTCGCGCTTTACCGCCGAGTCCGCTATCTCATGAAAAATAAAGAGAAGATAGAAAATAACGGATCCTAAGACAAACAGAAGGATCACGGCCCTTAATATGGCCTCCGATTGAAAAACCGCTCCGAAATCAACGAGGCCGAGCAAATCCTCCAGCGAGACGGCGACGTAAACGAGAATCGGTGCCAACAAGATTACCCGGCTGGACAATTTTTTGTCGAGCAGATAAAAGAGCAGGGACAAGCCGATCAGACCAACCGCATTGAGCCAAAGCACCCAGGATTGCAAACGAATCCCCTCCCCTAGACGGCGTTTGGGAACCTGAATAACTATCATTACCCAAACAGGGGAGGGGAAAATCGAGCTTCCCGCTGGATTTTATTTTTGTTCCGGGACCGGACCCGAGAGCCGCCTAAGACGGAAAGCGCCAAGAAAGTAGGCAACTGCGTAACTGAACGCCGTGAGAAGAAACATCCATTTGCAAAAAGCCAAAGCATGCCGTAAATGGCCCGGATCCATAAAATAGACGGCCATTTCCCTAAGGATATAGATCGGGCGATGCCAAATATCCCAGCTGTTAAAGCGGATAAACCGGCCGAGATAAATCCCGAAGCTGCTGAGCAGCAGGACCGATACCGCGAAAATCCAACCCGCAGCGCTTCCGAGCCAGCGGCGAACCAGTCCGTGAACGGAAGCCAGCGAGACAGTTCCCAGGGCCAGACCGAGCAGCGCCGTAAAGAGAACGGTATACAAATGATCCCAGAACAGTATATCCGACCAGAACCGCCCTGCCCCGGAAATGGGAAAACGGGCAAACGGATGGAGCAGATCGGTTACCATGTAGGCCGCATTGGGATAAAAGAACAGCCATAACAGCCCGATGAACAACACCATCGCACTCTTCAACACGCTCCGGCGCATCAGGCTGGCCAAATCCAGCAGAATCGCAAGCCCCGCCGGGATCCAAGCCAGGAACGTATTCCAGACCAGGAAAAGATAGGGCGGTCTACCTCCATCCGGCAGTCTCACCTCAATCACGTATTTCATGCCGATTATAGTGGCAGCGACGAGAATCGCATATAATATCCCTTTTTCCGGGTAACCCAATTGTCGTAACGGATGTTGCAAAGTCGCTTCCTCCCTAGTCAGCCTTTTTTAAACGTCCATAGCTTATTTACAGCCTATATACGTCCGGGCAAGGCCGAAAGTTACGGCTAAAGAGGGAGCAGCTTGGCCATGTAGAACTCGTCGATATACCGGTCTCCGAGCCGTATCGCGTGCTTTCGAATGCCCTCGACTTCAAATCCGCATTTTTTGTACAAGGCGATCGCCGCCTCATTGTGGGCCATCACCGTAAGCTCCAGCCGATGTATCCCCCGTTCCGCCGCCCAATCATTCAACTCGGCGAACAGCCTGGCCCCCACACCTCTTCCCGAGTAGGACTGCAGAATGCCTAGCACCAGGCTTACCGTGTGTTTGTTCCGCTTGTAATTCGATCCGAACGCACCCAAATAGCCGATCCATCGCCCTTCCGCCTCGGCCGCAAAGATCATCGAGGTTCCCTGCTCCAACAGCGAAACCAGTCGGTTTCTCTCCTGCTCCAGCGTGGTGACGCGCTCGTCAGGCTGGAGCAGCATAAACTCAGTTTCCCGGTCCAGACGACGGCGAAGCTCCAGATAGGCCTCGGCGTCGGCTTCGGTGACTTGGCGAAACTTGATTTGTGGTTCCTCTCTCATGTCAGGATGCTTTCCCCTCTCCCAAAATACATCGTTCCTATTCCATGGCCTCGTTCCGCAGCACCATATGAATGTGATCCTCCCATTTTCCATGGATGTTCAAATATTTCAAGGCCAACCCTTCGTGATAGAACCCCAGTTTCTCGACCACGCGGAGCGAGGCCGCGTTCCTCGGCATGATGTTCGCCTCGATGCGGTGCAATCCTAATTCTTGGAAGGCGTACTGGACGACGGCCTCGACCGCTTCCGTCATAAAGCCCTTCCCTTGCTCCTCCCCATCCAGCCTGTATCCGAGATGGCAGGACAGAAAAGCGCCCCGCACTATATTGCTGAGCGCCACGGAACCGATGATCCGCTCCGGCCGGTCCTTCCGAAAGATCCAAAGTTTGTATAAATTCTCTTGTTCATGTTGGAGCCGTTCGTTGGCCAACAGTCTTTTTTGAACATCCAACGTAAAGTACGCTTCCTCCTTCTCCCGCTCCCAAGGCCTCAGGAATTCACGGTTGCGTACGACATAGTCCAGAACATCCGCCGCGGCCGCTTCATCCAGCACTTTCATTAACAATCGCTCCGAGTGTAAAATAGATTTCATAATTTCCCTCATTTCTATCGTCAGATCCATGTTCTATCACCATAAATGGAAGGAGTATCGGAATGCAACCTTTTACCGCACAAGTAATTGAAATCATTTCCGCCATTCCGGCGGGTAAAGTCATGACTTACGGTCAGGTCGCCGGTGCCGCGGGGAGTCCAAGAGCCGCCCGGCAGGTCGTTCGGATCCTGCACTCGATGAGCGGCAAACACGGTCTGCCTTGGCACCGGGTCGTCAATGCCCGGGGAGAAATTGCGATTCGCGAAGAGGAAGGTTTTTTTCTGCAAAAAATGTTTCTGGAGGGGGAAGGGGTCGAGGTGACGGAGGATGGGCTCGTCAATTTGGCCCGGTACCAGCATCACCCCTCTTAAGCGGTATAAAGGGATATCGTCAACGGATCTCGTACGTTTTCAGAACGTCGGCAATACCCGCGTTTATCGCTTTCTGATCCGCCCCCTGTGCCGGTTTGTCGGTCAAGCCGTATTTTATTTTCAGCTGTAAGATGGGATAAACCCGTTCATCGAGCATTTCCCCGCTGATCTCCCCCTGTTCGACCGCCCGTGTTATCGCCTGAATTACAGCCTCCTGCTTGGCCGGATCATGCCCGACCAGGGCGATATTTCCGCCGGCCCGGATAAAGCGCACCGCCGCTTCTTCGATTTTGTAATGCTGGGTAATCGCCCCCATCGTCAAATCATCGGAAATGACCACGCCTTGAAAATCCAGCTCCTTACGCAGCAGGTCATGAATGATCGCCTCGGAGAAGGAGGCCGGGGCTTTCGGGTCCAGTTTCGGCAGCAGCAAATGTGCGATCATCACGACGTCGGCCCCCTCGCGGATCGCATCCTGAAAAGGAAGAAGCTCCAATTGACGCAGTCTGTTCAGATCATGCGAGAGCACCGGCAGGCCAAGATGGGAGTCCACCGAGGTGTCGCCGTGACCGGGGAAATGTTTGACGACGGGGATCACGCCTTCCGCCTTTAATCCGTTCATAGCGGCGATCCCCATTCCGCCGACCCTTTTGGCCGTGTTTCCGAAGGAGCGGTCCCCGATCACCGGATTATCGGGGTTGCTATGAATATCGAGTACCGGGGCGAAATCCATATTCAGGCCGAAGCCGGCCATTTCCTTCCCGATCAGGCGATACAAAGCTTCCGCCGCTTCCACTCGCCCCGTTCCTCCGATGGCCGCGGCGGACGGAATGTCGCTGAAATCGCCGGGCATCCGGGATACCCGTCCGCCCTCCTCATCCACGCTCAAGAACAGGGGAACCGGGTTGGCGGCATTGTCTTGCTTAAGCCGGTTGAACAGGGCCAGGGATTGGCGGCTCGTTTTGATGTTGTCCTTGTAAAAAATAAAACCTCCGACATGAGCGTCTTCGATAAATTTCCGGGTCTGCTCGCTCGGTGTCGTCCCTTCCATGCCGACGAGGATCAGTTGGCCGATTTTTTCCGCCGTGGTCAATCGGTTCAGCAGTTCCTCGGCGGGATCGGCCGAGCCTGACTCCGGGGCCGACGGATCTTGGGACTCCGACGGATTCTGAGGATTCGGCTGGGGAGACGTCGCGTCGGAATGTCCCGGTCCGGCGAAGTCGGCGCGCTGCGGAACCGTTCCCGCTCCATTCTTCGCCGGTTCGGAAGTCCCTCGATTCGAGCAGCCGCCAAGGGTCAGGATGACGGCGAGAAAAATGAGAACGGCAGGCCTGGATTTCCAGTCAGGTCTCATAGCGTAGCGTATCCTCCTCTCCTTATTCCCCGGAAGGGGATGTCCCCTCCGTTCCGTTCCGCGGCGGCACCTTCGCTTCCTCGGAAGCAAGGCCCCAGCGGTGACGGTATTTTTCCAGCCTGGGATGCAGGGCCTTCGGTTCTTCCGTTAATAACAGACGGATTTTAACGATCCATTCCTCAAAGGAGGAAAACGACGCAAATTGGTTCCCCATCTCCGGCGTGAGGTACAAAAAATAAGGGGAAGGATACTTTTCGGTCAAATACCTCAGCGCCGAGTCGATCGGCGTGTATTTCTTCCGTTTGCCCTCCCAGCCTTCAATGGAAATATCTGCGTTGTCCTGCCCGCGTTTCCAGTCATGGAGCTCGTCCTCCCGCTTGTAGAACGAACGCACCGCGTCCTTCGTCATTCTTCTGACGGTCTCCTCATGAAGCGGGTAGAGCACCAGGCGCTCAAACGCCTTTTGCCTGGCAACCGTCGCGGCCCTCTCCAAATCTTCCGCCGTCGTCCGCTCGAAAGCGTCGTAAAAGATCAACGTGCCTTTCCGCTCCTTCACAGGCGGCTCATAGCCGTAAGGAACCTGAATGTTATTTCGTCTCATCGCCTCGGTCCTCCAGTTCATTTAACATCGAAACCTTTGCGCAGAAAGAATCAAGTAAAAATTACCCTTCCCCCTCCCGTTTTATTCGCTTTCCGCGAGAATCGCCAATGTTTCGTTATCTTGCTATTCTATCCCAAAGCGCGTACATACGCACGCGGATCGAGGTATAATGAGGTCCAGAGGGGTGAACGAAAATGAGCGAGATTACGCAAGAACGCTGGCAAGCCATCATCGGGAACGACGCCGCGAGCGACGGGCAATTCTACTACGCGGTCAAAACGACGGGGATATTCTGCCGTCCTTCCTGCAAGTCCCGGCCGCCCAAAAAGGAGAACATCTCGATCTTCGCCAGTCCGGATGAGGCGATGTCCGCGGGGTATCGCCCGTGCAAACGATGCAAACCCACCGGCAGCCGGCTGCCCGACGAGGAGTGGGTGGCGGTCGTCACGGAATACATCGACGAGCACCCCCATGAAGCTTTGAATCTCCATTCGCTGGCCGAATTGTGCCACGGGAGTCCTTATCATCTGCACCGGACTTTTAAACGGGTAAAAGGGATCACGCCGCTGGAATATATCCAGGCTGTACGTGTGGAACGGGCCAAGCGGCTGCTGTTGGGTACGGACCTGCCGGTTTCGGACGTCGGCCGCCGGGTAGGTCTGCCGAATACACCTTATTTCATCACGCTGTTCAAAAAAAACACCGGCCTTACACCGGCCGGCTTTCGCCAATCGCCGGTTTCTCCGGCTCAAGGAGGCTTATAAAATGAAGACGAAACCTACTCTGTCCATCTACTGGATGCATTATCGCTTCGAGAACTGGAGCCTTTATCTCGCGGCCACGGAGCAAGGACTCTGTTATGTAGGATCGCAAGGGGCGGATTTTCAAGAGCTCGTCGACGGGATCAACCGCAGATTCCCTCGCGCCGCCCTGATCCGGGACGAAGCACGGCTACGGCCTTACGCCGCGGAGCTCACCGCCTATTTTCAAGGAAGCCTTAGCCGCTTTACCCTACCTTTCGATTTACGGGGGACGGCGTTTCAATCGGCGGTCTGGGCCGCGCTGCTTCAAATCCCTTACGGGCAAACCTCGTCGTATTCCGATATCGCTGCGCTCATCGGCAGGCCGTCTTCCGTCCGTGCGGTCGGGTCGGCCATCGGCGCCAATCCGGTGCTCATCACCGTGCCCTGCCACCGTGTCGTGGGCAAAAACGGGACCCTAACCGGTTATCGCGGAGGACTCGAGATGAAAGCCCGGCTGCTGGAACTGGAGCGGAAGGGGAGCGAGGGAAACGCGAGGGGCACCGAGAGTCTCGACCGAACGGTAGGCTAGACCGACAGCTCCCACAAATAAATGGAGGCGACGGAGCCATAGGGCGAATACCTGGCACGATAGGCGTCGAACTGGGCTTTCGTCAAGGCGGACAGCCCATACAGCCTCATCATCCCCCGGCGAATCGCCAGGTCTCCCCAACTGACGACATCCGGCCGCTCCAGACTGTGCAGGAGCAGCATCTCCGCCGTCCAGCGGCCAACCCCTTTTAACCGCATTAACTCCGTGATGATGTCTTCATCCCCAAGCCGGGACAAGCCGCTGAAATCCAGTTCGCCTTCCGCCGCCTTTCGGGCGATTTCCCAAATGCACAGCGCTTTTTTCATCGTCATGCCGCAGCCCTGGATCTCATCCGCCGAACGGGACGCCAGGCTACCCGGCGAGATCTCGCCAAACCTCTCCTGCATGCGTCCCCAAATCGTATTCACCGCCTTCGTCGAAACCAACTGGCCGATAACGGCGTGTACAAGCGCCGTAAACAAGTCAGGAATGACGGGCCGCTCCGGGCGGCCGATTCTGGCTATCGCCTCCCCCAAATCCGGGTCCGCCTGCGTCAAATAATCGATCTGTTCCTGACCATAATCAAAATATTTAATGGATAGGCCACTCATTTCGCGATCGCCTCCTCTTATACCTCTAACTATAACGGATCAGAGGGTTGAACATCCCTTTTGGCGAGTGAAAAGGCAAGATATCGAAAGGTAGTATTACATGCCGTACAGCAGGGGGACATGAAAACCGAAAGATAGGATTACATGCCGTACAGCAGGGGAACATGTAAACGTAACATAGGATGGACATGCCGTGCAGCAGCCGAACATGAAACCGAAACATAGTATCACATGCAGTGCAGTAGCCGAACCGCGTCTTGATGCAGCCCGATTGTCTCTAGTCTGCGGCAGATCATCCGGAGCGCCTCTGTATCCGTATTGAATTCCGCTTGAAAATCCCGCACAAATGCCAGAAACGGCACCACATCCGCCCGCGCGATAAAATCCTCGATTTCGTCCGGAGCGTTCCACGGAATTTCCGTCCCGGACCACGGGTGCGTCGGATAGGTTTTCCCCATCTCCTCTTCCGAACGCGGCAGGATGCCTAACCCGTCTTTTGTGGGAAGCACTATGGATTTTTCGCGCTCAGCCCGCAAGGTTTGAATATAGCGAAAAGGATGTTCAATAGGCTCGAATTGAAATTGATCGATCGCCGCCTCGCTGACCCGCTTTTTTTGTTCTCTCCATTTGCGGTGATCAAAATACGCCGTGGTTTGGTCCTCCTCTTCCCCCACCCGATACCGGGCATATTCCTGTTCCGTACGAAATTCATTAAACAATAATCCCTCGTGACCATAGAAGAGAAGGGAGAAAAAGTCGCTGAGATTCCCGGCAACAAGGTTTACGCAGTTCCCGAAATCCATAGGAGCTACGCGAATGACCGGAGCTTGTTCCAAATCCGCCGCCTTTCCGAAATCCGTTAACAGCGAATAGTGGACCCCATCCATGCCCGTGTTGGCGAACAGGATCGAGTCGGCCGGGGAACAAGCGTAGCCTCCGTTTTCATTTTCGCGAAATCCGAGAAACAGCCCCGTCGGCTTTTCAAGATAGGGAACCTCAGGTACCATACGGCGCTCCCACTCGATGATTCTTCTCAAAAGGTCGGGAATGGAGTAACTATCGTTCATAAATATAAGACCCCCTTATCTATTATAAAATGTAAACTCCCCTGTCCCCCCGGTCCTGTGTTACGCTTATGAGCGGAAACGCAAGGCTAGCTTTTTCAAGACAGCACCAGGATCGGAGGAAAACTTAAATGGACGTTACCTCATTTCAAGAATGGGTGAAAGACTACTATGAATCCAGAGGCTGGTCCGAGTTGGACATTTTTATAAGGATCGGCTTTCTGGCGGAGGAAACCGGGGAAGTCGCCAGGGCCATCCGAGCCTTGGAAATCGGCAGAGATCGACCGGACGAGCCCCCGGGAACGTATGAGCACAACAAGCAGGAATTAACCGAAGAGCTGGGGGACGTACTGGGCAACCTAATCGTGATCGCCAATAAGTACGATATCCCGCTGGAAGACATTTTTCAGTCGCACAAAAATAAACTGTCGGCCCGTTATGCCACCGTCCAGCGGAAGGAAGCTTCATCCCGATTGAAGCGGGCTGACGTCGCGCTAACGGAAGGAAACACCATCCCGATAGAAGCGGGCTGACGGCGCGCTAACGGAAGGAAACACCATCCCGATAGAAGCGGGCTGACGGCGCGCTAACGGAAGGAAACACCATCCCGATTGAAGCGGGCTGACGGCGCGCTAACGGAAATAATAGCTGCTATTTCGCGAATATTCGCCTTTTTGAAATTCTAACGGACATAGTAGCGCCTATTTGGGCTCTTTCCCGCCAAAATGACCTCATTTTGCCGAAATAGCGGCTACTGCTTCCGTTAGAATTCTAGTTCGGCCTTTTTGGACGAAATAGCGGCTATAGCTTCCGTTAGAAATTCGACCTCAGCCCGGACAGGCCCCGGCGGAACATGGTAGAGCTACGCGCTGTTTTTTTACAATGGAACTCTCGCTCTGCCCTGCTCTCGCTCTGCCCTTGCCCTTTACGAAGCCTGCTACCCGCGCTAACGGAAATAATAGCTGCTATTTCGCGAATATTGGCCTTTTTGAAATTCTAACGGACATAGTAGCGCCTATTTGGGCTCTTTCCCGCCAAAATGACCTCATTTTGCCGAAATAGCGGCTACTGCTTCCGTTAGAATTCTAATTCGGCCTTTTTGGACGAAATAGCGGCTATAGCTTCCGTTAGAAATTCGACCTGAGCCCAGACAGGCCCCGGCGGAACATGGTAGAGCTGCGCGCTGATTTTTACTATGGAACTCTCGCTCTGCCCTGCTCTGCCCTTGCCTTGCCCTGCCCTTTACGAAGCCTGCTAACCGCGCTAACGGAAATAATAGCTGCTATTTCGCGAATATTGGCCTTTTTGAAATTCTAACGGACATAGTAGCGCCTATTTGGGCTCTTTCCCGCCAAAATGACCTCATTTTGCCGAAATAGCGGCTACTGCTTCCGTTAGAATTCTAATTCGGCCTTATTGGACGAAATAGCGGCTATAGCTTCCGTTAGAAATTCGGCCTGAGTCCGGACAGGCCCCGGCGAACATGGTAGAGCTGCGCGCTGTTTTTTTACAATGGAACTCTCGCTCTGCCCTACCCTGCCCTCGCTCTCGCTCCGCCCTGCCCTGCTCTCGCTCTGCCCTGCCCTGCTCTGCCCTGCCCTGCTCCGCCCTGCTTTGCCCTGCCGTACTCTCGCTCTGTTCTGCCCTAACCTCACTCTGCTCTTCCCTACCCTTTCGAAGCCTGCTAGCAGCAGGAATATCTCCCTTCTCCGGCCGGAGTCACTCCGCTCTCCATCTCGTCTATTCAGCTGCCCCCATCAGCGATTCCGCAGCGGCGGCCAGATAATAAGCCAGGCCGGTTTGCTGTCCTTCCAGCATGCGCCGGTGAAAGTCGTCCTCCCGGAAAAACCGGGTCTGCTCCACAAAATCCTCGATCCGGGCGGGATGGCCATGCCGCTCCAGGAAGTTTAAATGACGGCGAATCAGTTGTCCAACCTCTTCATCATTATGCTTAATCCCATCCCTCAGCGCTTCGGCCATCCGGGCCATGAAATCCGCCGCTTCCGCCGCCTGCTCGTTTAGCGTCGGAACATCGATCCGCTCCGAGTCCAACAAATCGACGCCATAGCTTTCTTTTAAATGCCGGTTTTGCTCTTCCAGCGCTTCGGCCCAAGCCGCTTCGTTGTCAAAACCGCGAAACATCTCCCGCCCGTCCATCGGCTCGCCCCGTTCCGCCGCAGCGATCGATTGTTCCAAGGTCTCAAGGATGGCACCCAGTTTCCTCCGCTTCCGCAACAGTAGTTCCTTTTGCTCCTTCAAAATAGTTCCCCGATCGGTTCGCCCCGCAAGCAGCTCCTTGATTTGCTCCAGAGGAAAGTCCAACTCCCGATAAAACAAAATTTGCTGAAGCCGCTCCAATTCCCCGTCACCGTATAAGCGGTAACCTGCCTCCGTGACTTCCGCCGGGGCCAGCAAGCCGATTTTGTGATAGTGATGCAGCGTTTTTACCGTGACCTTTGCCAGTTCAGAAACCTCTTTTACAGAAAGACGCATCTCGCCTCACTCCTTTCGCTCCCCAGCTTAGCCCCTGCCCTAAGGTAAGAGTCAACACTTTAAAATTTCCGGCCCCCCTTGACCCTCTCCTCGGGTTAGAGCTTACGCTGATCCAGAAAAAATAAAACTGAGGAGGCCGTTCTACATGGTAAAAAACAACCCGTTAAAGCTGTTCCGGAGCCGGTATGTTCGTGCGGTTATCGGATCCAGTCTGTTCTCGCAGTTGGGGATATGGATTCGAAATTTCGCCGTACTTCTTTTCGTTATGGAAGATACGGACGGCGATGCCTTGGCTGTATCGCTGGTCTCTGTAGCCGAGTATGGCCCGATCTTGCTATTCTCGTTGATCGGCGGGGTATTTGCTGACCGCTGGCGTCCCAAAAAAACCATGGTTTGGTGTGAAGTGCTGAGCGCCTTATCGGTCATTTTCGTCTTCCTGATGCTTCAATCGAACTCCTTTTTGGCCGTTTTGCTTAGCCTACTGGGCTCTTCAATTCTGTCACAGTTCGCTCAACCGGCCGGCATGAAGCTGTTTAAGCAGCATTTATCGGAAACGGAGGCCGCCCCATGCATGTCTCTGCTGCAGGCTTTGTTTGCCGTGTTTATGGTTGTCGGACCTATTCTGGGAACCTGGGTATACGGACATTTCGGCATTGAAATCACACTGATCATCGTCTTTACGGCATTCCTTGGCTCCGCGGCCGCTTTGCTGCGCATTCCGCCTGATCCGCATTCGGAAGCCCAATCCGCAGCCTTGCCCGCTTCTTTCTTAAGGGAAATCGGCGAAGGGTTCCGGTACGTATGGGAGAACCCTATCCTAAAACGGCTTTCCTTCACCTTTGCCGCGGTCGGATTCGGAGTTGGCCTAATCTCTCCGCTCGGTATTTTTCTCGTGACGGAGAAGCTCGGCTTGCCCGCCCAGAATATCCAATGGCTCAGTGTCCCGTATGGACTGGGGGAAATCGCCGGCGGCATGGCTGCCTTTGCTTTATCCGCCAAAATTCCCCCTCTTCGCATGCTGCGGATCGGTCTCTTGTGTAATGCCATTGGCATCGCGACAACCGGCCTCTCCCCCGTCCTGTGGTTGACCATGCTGACCCAAGGGTTCGTGGCCTTGCTGCAGCCTGCGATTCTTATCGGAAACCAGACGCTCGTCATGCAGCATACGGACTCCGCTTTAATCGGGAGAGTTACCGGTATTCGTACACCGCTTATGACGGGGACGATGCTGCTCGGCATGAGCCTGTCCGGGCTGCTGAAAAAAGCCTTTCCTTTGGAGGCTTGGTATGGAGCCGCAGGGCTGTGCTTCCTGGCCGGGTTTCTGGTTCTGATCCCTTTACGGAAAAATCTCCCGGCCGCATAGGGATCGGTACTCGGAACCAGCCAATCGGCGCTCGGCTCCCATTCTCAACGACCGGGTCCCCGTACAAAGAGGAGGGATCCTCACGGACCCCTCCCCTAAACCTGATCTTTCGTTCCGCATACCGGCTCGAACCCACTAACCTGTATTTTAGCGCACACCGGCTCGGTCCCACTAAGCTGCACTTTACCGCATATCAGCTCGGCGCCACTAACCTGCGGTTTACCGCACGGATTGGTCTATCTTGCCCTGCAGCTTTACCAAGGTCATGATCACCGACGCTGCTTCGGCCCGGGTCACTTTGCCGGCCGGGTTAAACCGTCCGTTTTGCCCCTGCAGCAACCCTAGCTTCATGGACAAGGCGACCTCGCCCTTATGCTTGACTTCTTCCTTATCGGACAAGGAATTCAGGCTCTCGTCTTCCGTCAAAAACGAAGCCATCTTGTTATACTTGACCATCGAGGCCAGCATAACGGCCAACTGCTCCCGCGTCAGCTTCGCTTCGGCTTGGAAGGCCTCCTCGGGGTTAATCCACTTCCGTTCCGCGGCATACACCACTCCGTTATAATACGGGCTGTCGGCGAGAACTACGGAAACCGCCTTCGACGAAGCGGGCGAGTCGAGGCCATAATTCTCCGCATACGGATTAACCGCCTTCGCCATCATCGTCAACCACTCTCCGGCCGTGATCTCTTCATCCGGCTTGATCTGTCCGTTCAAATCCGGAGAGATGAGGCGATATTGAAGCAGCACGGATAAATCTTTTTCCGCCCGATGGCCTTTCAGATCGGTAGGCTCCGTCTGAGGTCCGGTACCGTCCCCATTCTCATATAACGTAATCCACCGCCCGCTCGTTGCATCCAAAACTTGGCCGTTCTTTGCCGGGTCTTTGAATTCGGCCACATAAGCCAACCGGATCTTTTCTTTTACATAGGAATTATCCACATAATGACCGCCGGTCTGCATATACTGCAGCTTTGCACCATATTGATCCCGGAATATCTTAAGCGCCTCTTCCTTCGCTATCTTGGTCGCCGGATCCCCGTTCAACTTATCCAAGCCCGGCTCACGGCCTATGCCAAAATACTGCAGGTCTCCGTTCAGATCTAAAGTTAACGTCAGTTCACGGTTATTTACCGGGATATCTTTAATAAAACGTCTGAAAGAGTAGCGATATCCCGATTTATTTTCCGTAAGGTGGTCTTCGCCCTCCTGTTCCACCAGCTTATAATCGATGTCGGCCCGGGGTACCAGTTGATTCACCAGTTCAAAAGCTCTCCGCTTCGCCGCTTCCTTCGAAAGGGTGGGCACTTGCGCCGCTATGGAGGCCGCCGTCGTTCCGTCGGTTTGAACACCGTATTGTTCCATCTGGAATTCAAGCAATTGTCCGGTTGACGCGTCGACTTCCGCGCTGGTCTGTGCCGGAGGCGTGTTAAGGTTGTACTTTCCGTCCTGTCCGTCCCATGTAAGCCGCCAAATCTTCCGCTCGGGATTCATATAATCCGTATCCAGTCTGGAGTAGGATAGCGTTCGCCCTTCCGGAATCTTGACCGCCTGCTTCACCACTTTTACCGCTTCGTCGGCGGTCAGCTCTTTTCCCGTGTTGTTCGGCACAAACCGTTTCTTTCCGGCTGGAATCGGCGTATATCCCCGGGGAGCCTCCGAAACGTCTTCCCCCTGGTAATCGAAACGCTTTCCGGTGACGGCATCCAACGGATAAGAAGAAAGCTCGGTCGGCTTCCAGGCCAGCACCCAGTCCGTGATTTCCGAGTTTCTATAGACGGGACTATAAGTCAGCTCCACATTCAGTTGGTTCTTGAACAGCTGTTCCGCCTCCGTCTGCTTGATCGTGGCCGCGGCTTCCGGGTATACCGGGCGATCCGATGATTTCGAGAACGAAGTCACACGACCATTGCCATCGATGGCGATATAGACGTATTCGGATGAAGTAGGAATTCCTTGATGCAGCACATTAAAATGAAAATTGTATTCCACCGGGCCAAACAAGGTGGCCGTCCGCCCCCATACATCGGTATCCCCGGCCTTCAGATCCTGCAGCGAAAGGGAGGGCGCCGCCTTGGCAATAAACGCTTTGGCTTGCTCCAGCGCCTCTTCCCGCGTCAGCTTGGGAGGATAGTACGTCTCGTTCTCATCGCCCGGGATCGAGAGATATGTACTGATCAAATCTCCCGTCATCGCGTCCACCTGCGAGTCGAATCCATGATAAGTGTTACCGTTCCGGAAGCTCCAGCTAATGTTCCAAACCATTTGATTGGCCGGACGAGGATAGACGTTTGTGATACCTAGTTCGATCCGCTCGGCTTCAGCGTTTTTTAAATCCGGAAAAAGCTCCTTGATTTTGGCCACGGCCTGCTCTTTCGAGAACTTGGCCAGCGCGGGGTCCGGCGTCTCCGTACCCGGCATCGGTATTTCCCCGGAGGCGATCTTCAGCTTCATCTCGTCGGACAGGTGATCCAGGGAGATCCCTTCCGAGGTACCCGCTTCAGCTTTCGCTGCAGCAAACGAATGGACGTGCGGTCTTGTCCCAGCTCCCTCCGCTCCTGCCCATCCCGCAGGCATCGCCATTGAAATCGCTATCATTCCGGCGAATGACGCCCTGGAGGCAAACTTGTAGCGGTCAGCCTTTTTCTTTGACACGAAATCCCAACCTTTCTAGATCCCATACTTTCTTCTTATTGTAGCGGGGTTCATTTGGGATTGCCATAATTATCCTCAAAATTTGCAAAAAAAGGAGACCGGCTGGCTCCATGCCCGGTCTCCTTTTCAAGACGATCTTATCGGTTTCCCCTTTGCTGCAGCAACCGTTCAACAGCCGCCGCCGCTTCATCCACACTTTGCGCTTGAACGGTAATGAACTCGGCTCCTTCGTACTGTTCTTCCGTGTAGGCGTAGCGCGGATCATAATAGTACAAGAGCAGCAGTTCCACCGCTCGATCGTAACCGCCGTTCTTCAAACATTCGCCGATCTCCACCGCAACGGGGCGATGGATCCGGGAGGCGATTTTGTCAAAAGCTTTGAGGCAGGATTCGGGATGCTTCCAAGGCTCATAGTCTTTCAGGATATTTTGAACCCTCGCCTCGATCGGAAGTTCGATGCGGATATGCGTGCTTTGTTCTTTTTTGGCCATGACCAGTTCGGGGATCACGACCTTCCCGATCCGCTTGCTTTCCGCCTCCATCAAGACATAAGGCGCGCTGGCGGTCTCGATCAATTCGTCCAGCAGCAGAGCATCGAACGTCTTTTGGTTGTGCGCGCGCAGCCCGATCTCACCGAATACCGAACCGCGGTGCCCTGCCAATCTTTCGAGGTCGATGACCGGATAGCCCCTCTCCTTCAACAATCTTAGTAAAGCGGTCTTACCGTTGCCGGTATGCCCGTGGATGACATAGGCCGGAGGCTCGTAAGACATGCTCTCCAGCATGGCGACCACCCATTGCCGGTAGGCGCGATAACCGCCGGTCAGCCGGTAAGAGTGAATGTTCATCAGGGAGAGCAGCGTCGCCGTCGTCCGGCTGCGCATCCCGCCCCGCCAGCAGAATACCGCTTTTTTCCCGGGGACCGCGGCGAATTGTTTAATAAATCCCGGCAGCTTGGCCGAAATGATCTCAAGCCCGCGTTCCTGGGCGGCGTCCACGCTGACCTGCTTGTAGAGCGTGCCGATTTCCGCCCGTTCCTTGTCGTCAAAAAACGGGATGTTCAAGCTGCCCGGAATCGTCGACTCCGCATACTCGGACGGAGAACGGACATCGATCAGTACAAGCCCCTTCTCCCTCTGCTCTGCCAATTCTTCGATGCTGATATCCTGAAACATGGGGTTATCTCCTTTATTCGACCACGATGCGGCCCGGATGGGCTTCCGTCGTTTCGCCGATCAGACTGGCTTCGACCCCCGCCGAAATAAGCGATTGAAGCAATTCGTCCGCCTGCGGGGCAGCGACGGCAATCAGCAATCCTCCCGAAGTCACCGCATCGCATAAAATATAGCGTCCGATCTGATCCAGCTCCGCCGGAAAATCAATGTCTTTCTCCACATGGGCAAAATTGTTCTTCGTTCCGCCCGGAACGAAGCCTTGTTCGGCCAATTCGCGAACGCGCGGCAGGACGGGCACATCCTTGTGCCGAATCTTTACGCCGACGCCGCTCCCCTTGGCCATTTCCAGAGCATGCCCCATCAGCCCGAACCCGGTGACATCCGTGCAGGCATGCACGTCATAGGCCTGCATCGTTTCGGCGGCCGTTTTGTTCAGTGTGGCCATGACACGGGTTACCCGTTCGATCTCTTCCGGCGTGAGCGCGTCCTTTTTAATCGATGTCGTCATAATACCGACCCCGATCGGCTTGGTCAAAATCAACCGGTCGCCCGGTTTGGCGCCGGCGTTGGTTCTGACTTTATCGGGATGGACCAGCCCGGTCACGGCAAGGCCGAACTTCGGCTCCTTATCGTCGATGGAATGGCCTCCGACCAACGTGGCTCCCGCTTCGTTCACTTTATCCGCGGCCCCTCGCAGAATGTCCGCCAGGATGCTTTTATCCAGGGTGGAAATGGGAAAAGCTACGATATTAAGCACCGTCAGCGGCTTCCCACCCATGGCGTAAATGTCGCTGATCGCATTTGCGGCAGCGATTTGACCGAACGCATACGGGTCGTCCACGATCGGCGTAAAGAAATCCACCGTTTGAACGAGCGCCATTTCGTCGGTCAAACGGTAGACGCCCGCATCATCGCTCGTGTCCAGACCGACGAGCAAATCGGGATTCGGAACGGAGGCGGGCAGGCTTCGCAGCACCTGGGACAAATCGGCGGGACCGATCTTGCAGCCGCACCCTCCCTTGCTGGATAAAGACGTCAGTTTGATTGCATCGGATGCTGCCATATATAAATCACATTCCTTCCGTGAAAAATGATAAAGGTTTTGCTCCATACCTTATAAAGCCTACTCCTCTAATCCCGGGAAAGCAATGCCCCCGACTTCTCCGGGCGTTTGTGATATACTAGAATGCGTTTCTGGAAATGTCGAATTGTGGAGGTAACATCCATGTCAACTACATCACGATCAAACGCACAACATCCGCACCCTGCAAGCCGGGGAAAAATGTGGCTCTTCATCGCCCTGTTTGTCATCATTGCCATCGCCGGTCTAAGTTATGTCAAATGGTGGCCCTATTACGAAAAAGCCTTTAAAGCCGCGACCCAGCATACGATCGGCTCCTCGATACTCGGGTCCGATGCGGCCGCCGCCCCTTCCTGGGGAGCCGCCGTCGACTATGCCGCCGCTTATTTTAAATCGGTCTGGAAAGCCGCGGTCCTGGGCATTCTGCTCGGATCTCTCGTCCAGGTTCTGCTTCCGGCCCAATGGCTGTACAAAGTTCTGGGCAAAGCGAACTTTAAAAGCACGCTGCTGGGCGGAGCCGCTTCCCTGCCCGGGATGATGTGCAGCTGCTGCGCCGCTCCGGTCGCCTGCGGCCTGCGCCGCCGCAACGTCTCGATCGGCGCGAGCCTCGCCTTCTGGATCGGCAATCCGGTGCTGAATCCGGCAACCCTGGTCTTCATGACCTTCGTGCTGTCCTGGAAATTCACGCTGCTCCGGGTAGGTTTCGGATTGATCCTGACGTTCGGGGTCAGCTATTTGGCAAACCGGTTGGCCGACTCCAAAACCGCACCCGACAAGCTGGCGGAAAAAGCCCAGCTACCGGTCGAAGACGAAGAGACGGCGAAGCTGCCGTTCGGCATCCGCTGGCTCAAGAGCCTGGGCCTGATGATCCTTAACGTCGTCCCGGCTTATTTGATCTCCGTGCTGCTGCTCGGCGCTTTTCAGCACACGATGTTCCCGGTCGCTCTGGGCGGCGGGCTCCTCGCCATCATTGTCTTCGCCTTCGTCGGTACCCTGTTCGTGATTCCGACCGCGGCGGAAATTCCGATCATCCAGTCGTTTGCCGCTATGGGACTCGGTGCCGGCCCGATGGCCGCCCTGCTGTTGACGCTGCCGACCATCAGCCTGCCTTCCCTGTTGATGGTGGCCCGCGACTTTCCGCGAAAAGTGCTCCTGTTCGTCTTCGCCGCCGTCGTCTTTATCGGAATGGTGGGCGGTGCGGTGGGCGCGCTCGTGCTCTAAGGTTGGCAGCACCGGCTTATGGAGGGTGAATTCCTCAGGCCTTTGCGGGATAGCGTCGGCCTTTGCGGGAAGAGCCGCTTCATTAACGGGAAAACCTCCCGTTAATGAAGCACTCTTATCCTCCCGGTTGAATTTAGCTGGAAAAGTTCCAGCTAATTCGCGGTCCCAGTGCCGAAGTCTCCCATTTCCGGCGAATTAGCGGTAGAATTTCCAGCTAATTCGCTTCGGCAGCGGCATAGGCACCAAATTAACGGGAGGAATTCCATCTAATTGACCTAAGACAACAGCCTGATGAGTAAACCTATAATAAGTTTTTTACAGCTGCTTATAGTAAAAAACCGTAGCCTCCAACCGGCCGTCCGAGGAGCGCGCATACCCCGGAATCCGCCCGGCCGCCCGATATCCCAGCGATTGATAGAGCAGATTGGACGGGTCGCCTTCCCTCGTATCCAGGATGAGCAAGCTTCTCCGCTCTTCGAGCGCGGCCCGCTCCACTCGCTCCATCAACCGGCGGCCGATCCCCTTCTTCCTGTAACCGGGGTGCACCATCAGTTTAGCCACTTCCGCGCGGTGGGCCCCGTTTGCCTTCATCGCCAGATGCAGTTGAACGGTCCCTACTACCTTTCCGTTGATCGCCGCAGCCCAGAGCAGCACATCGGGACCCAGGACATGATCCCAATAATCCAAAGCTTCCTCCCGGCTTAAAGGTGCCAGAAAGCCCACGGACGCGCCGTCCGCCACGACGGAGATCAGCAGTTCGGCCAATTGTCCCCTCTTGGGTTCGTCCAATCCCTCAACTTTCATGATTTCTACTTGTTCGCTCATGACCATCCTCCACCTATTTGTTGGTGACCTATCTCCTTTTTTTCAGGATAAATAGGACAGGACTAATTTGAAAACATAAAATTCCTGCAAATCTGCATGTTTTTTTCTCGTTCGGAACAAAAATTTAAAAATACCTGCAAATCTGGTTACTACTTAGGTAGCAGTTTAGAATTGGAGACGGCCCTGAAGAGCGGAAGAGAGCGATTCCAGGATAGGGCGTTTTTGTTTGAGGAGGGTAGAGATGACTCCGCGAATACGGGCGAAATGTTC